>JAJYKH010000087.1 GCA_021788685.1 Deltaproteobacteria bacterium
AAAATCCGCGCAGGTCATCTTGCCGACCACCTCCCCTCGGGTGTAGCCCATGGTCTGGAGCGCCGCCTCGTTGACGAAATCGATGATCAGGTCCTTGCCCACCGTGAACATCGGCGCCGCGATGGCGTCGGTCCTCTCGTCACATCGCCGGGCGTGGGCCCGGCTTTCGGCCGCCGCGGCTTCCAGCTCCTCGATGCGGCTCCGCAGCCGCCCATTTTCCTCCAGAACGTCCTTCTTCAGAAACTCGAGCATGGCGCCCTCCTCACAGTGGTCTTGGCAAAGGCCGTCCGATCTGGGCCTTTCCGGGACGTGCCGTCGCTCAGGAATGCCTCACGGCGTTCATGACGGGAAAAATGGCAAGTCTGCTTCTTTTCCTGAAAAAAGCATGCCAATGGCTGCAGGACGGCGGAAGCCCCGGTTTCCCCGGAAATCGTGGGCCCAGGATGCCTTTCCGGAGATCAAGGAAAATTGATGATCTCGCGAATGGTCATGCGGGCGGCGGCACCTCGCCGCAAACCACTGCCCGGTAAGTGACCACAGGCACCGAATCTGCCTTGCCAGCCGCCTATCTCGACGCTCCGATTCCCCTGTGATCGTTTACGCTGCCGGGGCCGACAGCTGCGGCATTCGCTTGACAGGCAGGCGCGCCGCGCGATATCCGTGGCGAGCAGGATGGAACAGGCGGAATGATGGCCAGAAGGAATACGGATCCGGCCCAAGAGGTCAATCTTGGTTGACCTTGTCAAGATTTCTTGATCAAAACGGGCAAGGGCGGCAAGCCATCTGCTGTGGGTCAGGTGGAATGAGAAAAAAAGTATGGGGGACCAAGGAGGATGGCATGGAAGAAATTATCCTTGGTCGTCTCCAGGCTAGACGACAGAAAACTGCCCGATTGCTTCCGGAGGACCGCCCCAGGCAGCTCAGGAGGAGGGCTTCAGTCCAGGTAGACGATCTCGCCCGCGTGCTCGGTCACGAGCGGGCCGTCGGGGAGGAGGCGGAGGACGAGGCCGCCGTCGGGGGCGAGATCCATCGCCGTGGCCTCGTATTGGGGCTGCCGCTGGGCGTCGTAGCCGAACCGGACCCGTTTGCCGATGGTGTCGCTGTGGGCCAGCCATGAGGCGAGGAGCGGCGAGATGGCCGGCCCCGGGTCGCCAGCGGCGAGCTGCTCCTGCTCTTCGAAATGAAGGAGGCCGATGGCCCAGGCGAGCTTGGCGAGCAGGCGGGCGGCGAACCGGTCGAGCCCGACCTCCCGCCCGAGGAGGGTGTGCATGGAAACCGCGAGGGAAGAAAGCTCCGGCGGGAAGTCCGTATTGTTGACGTTCACCCCCACCCCGATCAGGATATACTCCTCGCCATACCGGGGGCCGAGCATGGTTTCGGCGAGCACCCCCGCCAGCTTGCGGCCGGCCACGTGCACATCGTTCACCCATTTCAGCCGGGCATCGATGCCGTAGCCGCGCACCGCTTCGCAGCAGGCGAGCCCCACGGCGAGGGGATAGAGGCGGGTGAAGGCGGGGAGCAGGGTGTTGACGAGGACCAGCGTCAGCCAGAGGCCCCCGGGCGGGGCGTGCCAGGTGCGCTGGAACCGGCCCTTGCCGCCGGTCAGCTCCCCGGCGACGATGACCGTTCCGGTGGGAAACGAGCGACCTTGGGCCTCGGTCTCCGCGATAAGCCTGCGGGCGTAGGCCATCCCCCGTTCCAGGCGGGCGTGGCGCTCGATGACCGAGCCCACCGGCGCCCCGTAGCGGAGGACAGCCGCCGCGGTCTCGGGATCGACCGCCCGGCTGCGCAACGGCAGCTCCTCCTCCCGGAGGACCGCGCGTACCAGGGAGGGGGAGAGAGGCGGGCTCAATTCCATGGGAGCTTCAGGAAAAGGGGGCCAAGTTTGCCGTGGACCTTGTGAATGAAGTGGACGTCCATCATGTCCACCACGTCCACGAAGTCCGCTGACGACAATCCGGAGGCTCGCAGACGCGAGCGCTTCGCGCTACTCCCATTCAGCTTTCACGCGGGCGATGATTTTCTGGATGTAGTGCAGTTTTTCCGGGGCGCAGATGCCGAGGAGCGGCTCCCCCTGCTCCACGGTAACCCCGGGCTGGAAATAGACGGAATGGATGATGCCGGGCTCACCCGCGTAGTAGACCGGGGTGTCCCGCTTCATGAGCGACATGGTGAGCACCTCGTCGCCGGGCTTGATCGAAACCGACCGCTGGCCGTATTTCTCCATCTTGGCCTGCAGCTCGAGGGGGAAGAAGTACTTGGCCCGTTCCGGGGCGTTGAAGGAGAAGAGCACCTGCCGCAGGATGGATTCGATGATCTCCCGTTTCTTCAAGGGGTGCTTGATGGTGAGAATCGTCTCCCCCGCTTCCACGAAATGGCCCTCCAGCTCGTCGCGGAGGGCGGAAATCTCGCCGTTGGTGAACGAGTGGACCGGCTTGGGGTTCCTTTCCCGCTCAAGCATGTAGAGCAGGGTCCCCTGGATGTGGTGCCATTCCCCGCTCGGCCCCTCCACCTTGTCCCCCGCCCGGACCTGGAAGCGGATGCGGCCGGTATGGACCGTCTGGACGTCCACGTAATCGAAGGGATCGGCGCGGTAGTTGCTTAAAATTTCGTTGAAATCGATTTCCTGTCGCATGCGGGATGGTTACCTGTAGTACAAATTTCGTCCGCCCATGGTCAGCAGGGCCCGGTGCAGGTTGCGCCGGAATTCGCGCCGGTCCCAGATCCCCTGCACATGGCCGCGCCGGAGGGCGTTCCGGGCGCTGTGGTAATCGGGCGGGATGTCCTCGCCGGTGGTGTCGCGAATGACCCGGTGGCCGGCAAAGCCGATGCGGCTCGACCGGATGGCGAACTGGTAGTTGGAGCAGCCGAGGAAGCTCGCCACCGGCCCGGCGTAGGAGTTGTTGTCGTACACCACAATGTAAAGGCCGCCGCTGTCGATGTAACGCCGCACGGCCATGGTGCACTTGGGCATCTGGACCACGCCCAGGGTGCCCTCCTGGATGCGGATGCCGCCGGTGGTATGCACGTAGGCGAGGAGCGGCCGGCGGCGGAGCTGGGCGCGCTCGCAGGCCTGCGTGAACTTCTCCCCTTCGGCCGCCCCCACGGTGCCGTTCCGGAAATCGGAGTAGAGCATGGCCACCACCAGGTCCACCCCCATGACCTTGGCCTCGAAGGTGAGCATGGCGCTGAAGCGGTCGGTCTTGCAGACCGCCGCCTTCAACCGGTTGTCGAATCCGGGGTAGTTGAGCGGATTGCCGGCCATGATCTCGGCGTTGAACTCCCGGAGGGAGCCGCGGTCGAAGAGGTGCTCCAGATACCACTGGTACTCCAGCGGAAAATGGTGGCCGCAGTTCTCGCACACCCCGCAGAACTCGCCATATAGGTCGGGAACCCACAGGTCCTTGCAGCCGTGCTTTTCGGCGTTGGGGCAGGTGATGGTGCGGTCCTCGTTGGCGAGCGGGCTGGTGTAGACGTCGCCGTACTCCACCGGCTCGGTCACCCCGGCGCACCCTGCCTTCTGGCGGGCGCTCCGGTCCGCCGGCTTGCGGGAGATGAAGTCGTAGGCGGCCGTGAAGGGGGCGCTCACCTGCTTGAGGAAGACCGAGCCCTCGCCGGAAACGTCTTGGAAGACCTTGCGCACCTGCTTCTGCTGGTTGCGGAGCAGATCGTAGCGGAAGCTGTAGTAAAGCTTGGCCCCCTGGCGGCAGAGGTGGCTGCAGGCGGCATTGACCCGGGAGGGATTGCCGGTGAAAGCGGAGGTGCCCATTTCCCGGTATTTCCGGGCGCGGAGGGAAAGCAGCCGTTTGATCTCCTCGCCGTGGAGCTCCCAGGAGATATCGATGTGCGGCCCCTCGCTGCTCGCGTCCTCCTCCTTCTTGATCTTCACCTCGTACGCCCGGAAGGCCCGAAGGCTTTTGGTCTTGAGCACCACCTCGTCGGTCGCCCGGATCATCTCGTACTTGAGACGGCGGAAAAAGGCGAAATCGTCCCGCTTGGCGCCCAAGGCGGGCTCGGGGATGATCCGGTCGATGGTGCCCAGCCGGAGGTTGTCCTTGGCGGTGATCTGCAGCCGCTCGGCGCAGGCCTCGACCAGCTCCTTGTCCATTTTTTCCCCGGACTTGACCTTGCTCTCGATGGCCGCCGCCCCCTCGGGCGAGATCACCGAATAGTAGCCGTGGGAGAACATGAGGCGGAAATCGGAGAGGCCCACTGCCTCGGCCCCCCCGGAGCCGCCTTCGGAGATGACCGAGATCATCGGCACCCGCAGCCTGGCCATGACGTAAAGGTTTCTGGCGATCTGCTGGGCGGCGCCCGGGTAGTCCTCCACCGGGAAGGCCCCGGGGGTGAAGATGTAGAAATGGATGGGGATGGATTCGGTCTCGGCCACCCGCATGAGGCGCAGGGCCTTCTCGTTGCCCCAGGGCTTGGCGGAGCCGCCGTTGCGGAACTCCTCGCCATGGCCCTTCTCGTGGCCGATCACCATCACCTGCTGGACGATGACCTTGTTCTTCACCTGGCGGACGATATTGGCCTTGGCCACCACTACCGCCGGGTCGAGGTTGGCGTCGTTTTCGCCGCCGAGCTCGGTGTACTCGTCATAGACGTTTTCGAGGATGTCCTTCAGGGAGAAGCGCAGGGGGCTCCGCACGATCCGCACCCGCTCCATGGGCGAGAGGTCCTCTTCGCACCGCGTCTCGAGGAAGGAAATGGCCTCCTCCAGGTTGCGCACCTCCTCGGCGAGCGTTTCCTCGCCCAGGTCATAGAAGGACCCTCGCAGGTTCTCGAATTTTTCCCGCAGCCCCGCCAGGTTCCCCCACTCGCTCCCCTCCTTGATCTGGGAGAGATAGGTGATGCGCTCGTCGGCCTTCAGGAGCCGTTTCCGTATATCTTCCATCAGAAGGTACCTTCCGGTTAAAAGGTGAGCAGGCGGTCCATGTTGGCTTTCAGGTACGGAATGTTGGTGAGGATGGCGTCCCCCCCGGCATTCTGCCCCTCGATGACCGTCTCATCCAGAAAACGGAGAGCCCGCTCCTTGGCTTCCGCCACCGTGTCCCCCCAGACCACGGCGAGCGCCAGGTTGGGATCGTAGTCGCTGGGGATTGCGTATGGCCGGTCGGTGGGCACATGGGTGTAGACCGCCGCCCATTCGCAGGTGGGGAAGCTGAGCTTGGAAATGGTGCCGATCCAGGGGGCGAACCCCCGGTGGGTGTCTTCGGCGATGATGCGAAGCTCGATGCTCGAGCCCCGGAAATGGATATCGTTCTGCGAGTAGCCGATGCGATCGCCCAAGGCGAGGCGGATCTGCTCGCGGATCAGGTTGGGCTGCTTGCCATGGATGTAGCTGATCCTCGCCGAGATATCGTTTTCCACCTGGATGCGGGTGTTCACCTCCAGCAAGTAGGGATCGCCGTTCCGGGAAACGATCCATTCCCAGGTGCCGACGTTGTCGTAGCGGACATGGGAGGCGAGCTTGAGGGAGTAGGCGACGATGCGCTCCAGGACCTCGGCCGCGTCGAAGTCGTAGGAGAAGCAGCTCGTGTCGAAACCGGGCGAGGCCTCCAGCCGTTTCTGGCGGCCGGTGCTCTGGATGGTGCAGTTGCGGGTGCCGAAATGGAGGCGGCCGCCGTGCCGGCTGCAGAGGAGCTGCACCTCCAGGTGGTTGTAGTCGCGCATGCACTGCTCGATGAGCACCCCGCCGTCCCCGAACTGCCGCTTGGCATAGTTCTGCACCTGGCGGTAGGTCCGCCGGAACTGCTCGATCTGGTAGACCTCCTCGATCCCCATGCCGCCGCCGCCCGCCGCCGCCTTGACCAGGATCGAGGGGTTCTTGATCTTCCGCTCCTGCTGCTGGTCGAGCAGCTGCTGGGCGATGTCCTCCGCCTCCATCTCGTTGTAAATGGGACCGTCGGTGCCCGGAATGGTCGGGATGCCCAGCCGGTTGGCCACCCGTTTGGTATTGATCTTGTCCCCCAGGTCCTTGATCACCTCCCATTTGGGGCCGATGAAGGTGAGGGGACGGTCGCGGACGGTGACCCGGCGGGCGAAGCGGAAGTCCTCGGAGAAGAAGCCGTAGCCGGGGTGGATGGCCGTGCACCGGGTGTGATCGGCCACGGCCAGGATGTCGTTCGGGTCGGTGTAGCTCGCGATGCGCCAAGCTTTCTTGCTGTTGCTCTGGCTGTCGAGATTGCGGCGGACATGCTCGGAGTGCTCGTCGGCCGGGGTATACACCACCACATAGTCGAGCCCCAGGTCCTTGCATGCCTCCATGATCCGGATGGCGATCTCGCCCCGGTTGGCAATCAGAATCTTTTCTTTCAAACCGATCCTCGGCTTTCTGTTGGGGAAACGCCCTGATGGCGGGAAGCCGGGCCTTCCGGGAAACCGGCGGCCGGGAGCCGCCTGCGGAAGCCTTCTATTTACTCAATTTCCGGCCAAAATAAAAGGGGGTCGGATATCCGCTGCCGGATTCTTCACCCCCCGGGTTGATTCTCGCCCGCACGGCGATTAGATTGAGAGGGTATCCATCCGGAAACGGTCTTTTCGCCCGATTGCTGCGTTGCCCGCGGGGACGAAAGTTTTTCGCCCCTGCTCGAACGAAAATCGTCGTTTCTGGCTGGACACTCAAGATGCTGCACGAAAGGGCGTGTCGCAAATTCGCACCTTGTCACTCCAGGCCGCGGGGCCTGGAAAATTGGCAGCCATTTATAACGGTTTTGCCTGGCGGCGTCAATTTTTTCTTGACGGGGCCCAAGTTTTCCTCTAGGGAAAAGGTTGATTTTCCGTCTACAATCGGGTATTGATCACACTCCGAAATGGAGTCTCGCCCGCACGGCGGCCTCCCCAAATTCGACTGCATTCCCCACCCCAGATGGATAACGATCCCCTCACCGAATCGCGGGAACCCTCGAGCTTACTCAAACGTCTGTCCCATTTCTTCGGTCTGGCCCATGCGCCGGACACCCCCGAAGACCTCGAGCAGGAGATCCAGGACCTCCTCGAAGAAGGCGAGGAGCAAGGGTTGATCAGCAGCCGCGAAGGCCGCATGATCAACAGCATCTTCGATCTCAAGGACACCCTGGTGCGGGAGGTGATGACTCCCCGCAGCGATATGGTCTGCGCCCCGGCCACGGCTACCCCGCGGGAGCTGATCGCGCTCATCACCGACAAGGGGTTCAGCCGCATCCCGGTTCACGGGGAAACCCTCGACCAGGTCGTTGGCATCATCCACGCCAAGGACCTCCTGAAGCACTGCACCGGCGAGTCCAATCAGCCCGCCGCCGGCGCCATGGCCAGCCCGGCCTATTTCGTGCTCGAGACCCACCGGATCATCGACCTGCTCCGGGAATTCCAGGCCAACAAGATGCACATGGCGATCATCACCGACGAGTTCGGCAGCGTGCGGGGCCTGATCACCATGGAAGACATCCTGGAGGAGATCGTCGGCGAGATCAGCGACGAATACGACAAGACCCAGAAGCGGCTCAAGGTGATCGACCAGGACACCATCCTCGTCGATGCCAAGATCGACATCGAAGACGTGGAAAGCTTCTTCGGCATCGAGCTGCCCGAGGAGGTCCCCTACGAATCGGTGGGCGGCCTCATCATCCACCAGCTGGGCCGGGTGCCGGCGGCCGGGGAAACCGCCGAGCTCAACACCCTCACCTTCCAGGTGGTCTCCGCCAGCAAGCGGCGGATCGATCTGGTCAAGGTGCAGCGGAAACGCGGGTAGGGAGCGATCGTTTTGGGCCTTTTCCTGCGTCATCGCCCCTATCTCGCGGCTCTTCTCTCCGGGCTGCTGCTGTTCGGGGCCGCCCCCGGCCTGGTCGGCCTCGGGCTGCTCGCCTGGGTCGCCCTGGTTCCGCTCCTCCTCGCCTGCCGGACCGCATCCCCCCTCCGGGGCTTCAAGCTGGGACTGACCGCCGGCCTCCCCTACTACCTGCTGCTGCTCTACTGGGTCATCATCGTTCTGTCCACCTACGGCCAGCTCTCCCTCGGGGTGGCGCTGGCGGCGCTGTTCCTGCTCGCCCTCTACATGAGCCTCTACTTGGGGGTTTTCGCCGCCGGCTGCGCCTGGCTGGGGGCGCGGCTGCCGGTCCTGTGGGCGGCCCCGGTCCTGTGGGTGGCGCTCGATTTCGTCCGCGGCCGGCTTTTCTCCGGCTTTCCCTGGCAGGACCTCGGGTACAGCCAGTACCACATGCCCCTGATCATCCAGAGCGCCGATCTCTTCGGCCACTACGGGATCACCTTCCTGATCATCCTTGCCAACGGGCTGCTCGCGGCCCTCGCCGCCCGGTTCACCGGCGGGGGACGGTGGCGGGAGCACCCGGCATCGCTGCTCGGGGCCGCCGGCCTGCTGGTGGCCGCCCTGGTTTACGGCGGCGTGCGTCAGGCGGAAATCCGGGAGGCCATCCGGCAAGCCCCCACCCGGCCGGTCGCCGTGGTGCAGGGCAACATCCCCCAGGACGAGAAGTGGACCCCCGCGTTCCGGCGCAAAACGGTGGAACGGTACATCCGGCTTTCGCTGGAGGCCCAGGCCCGCCAGAAAAACACGTTGCTGGTCTGGCCGGAAACCGCCCTTCCCTTCTACCCTGACGAGGACCCCCTCTTTCTCGACCTGATCGACAAGCTGGTCCGCCCGCAGGGGGTCTGTCTGCTCACCGGCGCCCCACGCCGGCAGGCGGTCGCGGGCGCCGTGCACTATTACAACAGCGCCTTGCTCCTCGCCCCGCCCGGCCGGCTCGCCGGCCTCTATGACAAGCAGCACCTGGTTCCCTTCGGGGAATACATCCCCCTGCGGCAGATATTGCCCTTTGCCGCGCCCATCGTGGAGACCATGGGGGATTTCACCCCGGGCCGCGACGAAACCCCTCTCTCTTGCGGCGATATGCGAATTGGGGTATTAATCTGCTTTGAAAGCATCTTCCCGGAGCTGGCCCGGCAACAGACCGCCGATGGCGCCGAGCTGCTCCTCGTGCTGACCAACGACGCCTGGTTCGGTCGCTCGAGCGCCCCCTGGCAGCACTTTTCCATGGCGGTGCTCCGGGCGGTGGAGAACCGGCGGCCCGTGGCCCGGGCGGCCAATACCAGATCG
>JAJYKH010000088.1 GCA_021788685.1 Deltaproteobacteria bacterium
CTCCGCGGGGCGGCCCGCCGCCGCCCCCCGCCCCCGCGGCCTCTTGACACCCCCCCGCCAGTGATTATTTTTGGCCCCAAAATCCTGCCGCGCTTCGTTCCGGCGCCGGGCGGAGGTGCGCCCCGGCTCCCGGGTCCCAACCCATTGTCCTGAAGAGGTGAAAAATGGCCGAGAAAACCGCCGCCCATCCGGAGACCTTCGAGTTCCAGGCCGAGGTCAAGAAGCTCCTCGACATCGTCATCCATTCTCTCTACACCGAGCGGGAGATCTTCCTCCGGGAGCTGATCTCGAACGGTGCCGACGCCCTGGAGAAGTACCGCCACCAGAGCGTGCTCGAGGAGGAGACCTTCGACAGCCACCTGCCGCTCGAAATCAACATCGAGGCGGACGAGGAAAAGAAGACCATCACCATCACCGATACCGGCATCGGCATGGACCGGGGCGAGCTGGAGGCGAACCTTGGCACCATCGCCCATTCCGGTTCCAAGACCTTCTTCACCCGCCTGGCCGAGGCAGAGCGCAAGGACGTCCACCTCATCGGCCAGTTCGGGGTGGGCTTCTACGCCGCCTTCATGGTGGCCGACTCCGTGCGGGTCCAGTCCCGCTCCTGCCGGATGGATGACCAGGGCCACGAGTGGGCCTCCGAAGGCGCCGGCACCTTCTCCATCGCCCCCTGCCCAGGCATCCGCCGCGGGACGAAAATCATCCTCCACCTGAAGGAGGATGCCGCCGAGTTTGCCCGCGAGGCCACCATCAAGCGGATCATCAAGCAGTACTCCAACTTCGTCTCCTTCCCGATCAAGGTGAAAGGGGAGACGGTCAACACGGTGCAGGCGGTGTGGGCCAAGCCCAAGAGCGAGATCACGGAGGAGGAGTACACCGATTTCTACAAGTTCATCGCCAACGGCGTGGAAGAGCCGCTGTTCCGGCTCCACTTCGCCACCGATGCCCCCCTCGCCATCAAGGCCCTCCTCTTCGTGCCCAAGGAGAACTTCGAGCGGCTGGGCTTCGGCCGCACCGAGCCGGGGGTGAACCTCTACTGCCAGAAGGTCCTCATCGAGCAGCACAGCGCCGCCATCCTCCCCGAGTGGCTCCGCTTCCTCCGGGGGGTGGTGGACAGCGAGGACCTCCCCCTCAACATCTCCCGCCAGGCCCTCCAGGACAACGCCCTGGTGGCCAAGCTCAACAAGGTGCTCACCAAGCGGCTGCTGAAATTCCTGGAGGAGCAGGCAGCGGCCGAGCCGGAGAAGTACACCGCCTTCTGGGAGCAGTTCGGCATCTTTTTGAAGGAGGGAGCGGTCTCCGACTTCGCCCACCGGCCGGAGATCGCCAAGCTCCTCCGCTTCGAGTCCTCGAAGACCGAGCCCGGGAAGACCGTTTCCCTTGCCGACTACGCGGGCCGCATGCAGGAAAGGCAGAAGGAGATCTACTACATCAACGGCCCCAGCCGGGAGGCGATCGAGGCCGGGCCATACGTGGAGGCCTTCAAGCGGCGCGAGCTGGAGATCATCTATACGCTGGAGCCCATCGACGACTTCGTCTTCAGCCACCTGGGCGAATTCGACGGCAAGCGGCTCCTCTCCGCCGACCGGGGCGACCTGGAGCTCCCGGAAACCCCGGCCGCCCAAGAAGCGGAAGCCGAGAAGGGAGGCGAGGGGTCCCTCGACCAGGAGGCGGCCCAGTCGCTCGCCAAGTGGATGCAGGAGGTGCTCGGCCCCCGGGTGAAGGAGGTGCGCGAATCCAAGCGGCTGGTGGACAGCCCGGCCATCGTGGTCAACCCGGACGGTTTCCTCACCAGCAGCATGGAGCGGGTGATGCGGGCCTCCGGCCAGGGCCTTCAGGAATTCGGCAGCAAGAACCTGGAGATTAACCCCCGCCATCCCCTCCTCAGGAACCTGGCCGCCCTCCGGGAGGCGGACGAGGACTTCGCCCGCACCGTGGCGGAGCAGATCCTGGATAACGCCCTTATCCAGGCCGGGCTGACGGTGGACCCCCGCATTCTGGTGGAGCGGAGCTACCGGATTCTGGAGCGGAGCACGAAGGGGAGCTGACGTTCTGGCCGGTTTCCTCCTGAATCCGTTTCCCTGACAGCCTCCTTGCTCAAACCCTTGCTCAATGCCGGAAGGTGAGCTATAAGGCTGGAAACGCGTTCACGGCAGCAAGCAGGAAGGCGCCTCCGGGCGCCTGTCCTCTTTCCCGCCCCCGGCAGCCAGCCGCGAGCCAACCTCCAAGGGTGCCGCCATGATCCAGGTCGACAAGCTGAGCAAATCCTACGGCGAGGTCCAGGCCCTGCGGGAGGTCACCTTCGAGGTGGCCCCCCGGGAGATTATCGGTCTGCTCGGGCCCAATGGGGCGGGCAAGACCACCCTCATGAAGATCCTCACCGGCTACCTCCACCCGAGCGCCGGCACCGCCACCATCGCCGGCCTGAGCATCCTCACCGACCGCGAAAAGGTGCAGGAGCAGATCGGTTACCTGCCGGAGAACGCCCCCCTCTACCCCGAGCTTACCGTCCAGTCCTACCTGCAGATGATCGCCCACCTGCGCCGGGTGCCGGCCGGGCTGCAGAAGAGCCGCCTGAGCGCGGCCATCCGCGCCGTGGGCCTGGAAGACCGGCTGACCCAGCCCATCGCCACCTTGAGCAAGGGGTACCGCCAGCGGGTGGGGCTCGCCCAGGCCATCCTCCACCAGCCCCGGCTCCTCATCCTCGACGAGCCCACCAACGGCCTCGACCCCACCCAGATCGCCGAAGTCCGGCGGCTCATCCGCGCCCTGGCCCAAAGCGCCACCGTCATCATCTCCACCCACATCCTCACCGAGGTGGAGGCCACCTGCGACCGGGCCATCATCCTCATGGGCGGGGAGATCAAGGCCGATGCCAAGCTGGCGGACCTGGCCGCGGCCAGCGCCGCCGTGGTCACCATGGCGCTTCCGGCCGCAGACGATGTCGCCGCCGTCCTGGCGGGCCTGGCGGGCGTCCGGGAGGTGGAGACCGCGGCAAGCGACGAGGAGAGCGTGACCTACCGGGTGCACGGCATCGGCAGCCTCTGCCCGGAGATCTACCGGCTGGCCCGGGAGCGTGACTGGCAGCTCTGGGAGCTGCGCCGGGAGGTGCGCACCCTGGAGGCGGTCTTCCACGATCTGGCGGTGGCCCACGGAGGTGTGGCATGAACCAGCTGCTCGCCCTCACCCGCAAGGAGCTGAAGGCCTACTTCGGCTCCCCCATGGCGGCCATCTTCATTGGCGCCTTCCTCATGGCCGCCCTCTTCTCCTTCTTCTGGGTCGAGACCTTCTTCGCCCGCAACCTGGCCGACGTCCGGCCGCTCTTCCGCTGGATGCCGCTGCTGCTCCTCTTCCTGGTGGCCGCGCTCACCATGCGGCAATGGAGCGAGGAGCAGCGGGCCGGCACCCTGGAGGTGCTCCTCACCCTTCCGGTGCGGCTGCGCTACCTGGTGCTGGGCAAGTTCCTGGCGGTGCTCGCCCTGGTGGCGGTGGCCCTGGCCCTCACTCTCGGGCTGCCGGTCACCGTCGCCATCCTGGGGAATCTGGACTGGGGCCCGGTGCTCGGGGGCTACCTGGGGGCGCTGCTCGTGGCCGCGGCCTACATCGCCATCGGCCTCTTCGTCTCCTCCCGCACCGACAACCAGATCGTGGCCCTCATCGCCACCGTCCTCCTGGCCGGCCTCTTCTACCTGGTGGGCTCGCCGGTCATCACCGATTTCGTGGGCAACCGGACCGGCGAGCTGCTCCGGGCCCTGGGCACCGGCAGCCGGTTTGCGAGCATCGAGCGAGGCGTTTTCGATCTGCGGGACCTGGTCTATTACCTGGGCCTCGCCGGGTTCTTTCTGGCCGCCAATGTCCTGGCCCTCGACCAGAAACGCTGGAGCGGCGGCGAGTCCACCCGGACCCACCGGCGCGCCGCCTGCCTCACCGCCCTCCTCCTGGGAGCGAACATCCTGGCCCTCAACCTGTGGCTCGCCGGCCACCACACCCTGCGGGCCGACCTCACCGCGGACCGCGAGTACTCCATCTCGCCGGCCACCCGGGACCTCATCTCCAACCTCCAGGAGCCACTGCTCCTGCGGGGGTACTTCAGCAGCAAGACCCATCCCCTCCTCGCCCCCCTCATTCCCCGTATCAAGGACATGATGGAGGAGTACCGGGTGGCCTCCGGCGGCAAGATCGAGGTGGAATTCGTCGATCCCCGGGAAAACGAAGCGGTGGAGGCGGAGGCCAACCGCCAGTATGGGATCAAGCCCGTGCCTTTCCAGGTCGCGGGGCACAACGAGGCGGCGGTGGTCAATTCCTACTTCCACATCCTGGTCAAGTACGGCGATCAGTTCCAGACCCTGGGCTTCGACGACCTGATCGAGGTGGAACGCCGGCCGGATGGGGAGCTGGCGGTCAATCTGCGCAACCTGGAGTACGACCTCACCAAGGCAATCAAAAAGACGGTGTACGGCTTCCAGAGCCTGGCGTCGGTGCTCGCCCGGAGCAACCGGCAGTTCACCCTCACGCTGGTGGCCACCCCGAAGAGCCTGCCCCCCTCTTTTGCCGGGCTGCCGGCGCAGATCGCCACGGCCGCCGCCGCCGTTGGGCGGGAGGCCGGCGGCCGCCTCGCCTTCGAGAACATCGACCCCGATCAGCCGGGGGGCCCCGGCCGGGCGGAGGTGAACCGGAGGTTCCACATCCAGCCGCTCGCCCTCTCTCCCTTCGATCATGGAACCTTCTATCTCCATCTCTTCCTGACGGCGGGCGGCGAGCCCGAGCCGCTCTATCTCACAGGCGGCATGGGCGCGGCCGAGATCCGGCAGGAAATCGAAGGGGCGGTCAAGCGCAACGCCTCGGGTTTCCTCAAGACCGTGGGCCTCTGGGTGCCCAGACCGGAGGCGGCCGCGGGGATGGCGGCGGGGACGGCCGAGTACCGGCTCTTCCGGGAGATGCTCCGCGAAAATTACAACCTCAAGGACGTGGACCTCACCGGCGGCCGGGTGCCCGGCGACATCGACATGCTCCTCCTGGTGGCTCCCCAGTCCATGACCGACCTGGAGCGGCTCGCCATCGACCAGTACCTGATGCGGGGAGGCGCGGTGGTGGCCCTCGCCGGCCGGTACCTGCTCGACATCCCGCCCGGGGCCAAAACCCTCAACCTGCGGCGGGCCAATAACGGGATCGGCCGCCTGCTCGATCACTACGGGCTGACGGTGCAGGACTCCCTGGTGATGGACACCCAGAATGAGCCGTTCCCCATCCCGATGACCCGCAACCTCGGGGGCGGGGTGGTGGTCCAGGAGATCCGGCAGCTCGATTACCCGTATTTCGTGGATGTGCGCAGCGGGGGCATGAACCGGGAAAGCCCCATCGTCGCCAACCTGCCGGCGGTGACCATGAATTGGGTGTCCCCGGTGGTGGTCAATCCGGAGGCCGCCTCCAAACGGAAGGTGACCACCCTGCTCCAGTCGAGCCCGGAGTCATGGCTTTCCACCTCGACCGACATCCAGCCCGATTTCGCGCACCATCCCCGCACCGGCTTTCCGGAGGGCGAAGTCCGGGGGGTCCACACCCTGGCTGCCGCCATGCAGGGGTCCTTCACCAGCTATTTCAATGAAAAGAACGACCCCCGCAAGGCGGCGCGAGGAAAAGGGGCCGCCGGGAAGCCCGGCGAGACCGGGGCCGCCCCGGCCGAGGCCTCCCTGCCCCTTCTCAGGAGCTCCCCCGATTCGGCGCGGCTGGTGGTGGTGGGGAGCGCCGAGTTCCTCAACGACGCGGTGATCGGCATCTCCCAGTCGGTCGGCAAGGAGCGGTACCTGAACAGCCTGGCCTTTCTCCAGAACATCGTCGACTGGGCGATGGAAGACGAAGACCTGCTCACCATCCGGTCCCGGTCCTCCCAGGCCCGGCTGCTGGCTCCCATGAGCCGGCAGGCCGAGACCTTCTGGGAATGGCTCAACTACGGCCTGGCGCTTCTCGGCCTCGCCCTGGTGAGCTTCGCGGGCATTCGCCGGCAGCGCCGGGAAAAACCGCTCACGCTGGAGGCGGAGGCCCCCTGAGCGGCCCGAGCAAGGAGAACGGCCCATGATCACGAAAACCTTTCGCCCCCTGGCTTCACCCGACCGGGAAGAGGTCACCATGAACAATCGCAACCGGATCCTTTTGGTGCTGCTCGCCTTGCAGCTGGCGCTGATCGGCTACTCCTACTGGCCAGACTCCAAGGCGGCGGCCCCGGAGTTTGTCTTCTTCAAGGACCTGGAGCCCCGGGATGTTCACCGGATCGTCATCGCCGACGACAACGGCGGGAAGATCACCCTGAGCCGGGCCAAAACGGGGTGGGAGATCACCGCGGTGAGCGGGCCCGGGGCGGAGCCTTCCATGCGGTTGCCGCTCCCGGCGGAGGACGCCAAGGTGGAGTCCCTGCTCAAGAGGCTGACCGGGCTCGCCTCCCGGCACCTGGTCAGCCGGACCCAGGGCAGCCAGGGGCGGCTTAAGGTGGCCGATGATCAATTCGTCCGCCGGATCGAGCTGGACACCCCCGGCGGCGACCCCAAGACCATCTACCTGGGAAGCGCCCCCAGCTTCAAGACCATCCATGCCCGGGCCGGCGGCAGCAACGAAGTCTACCTCGCGGAAGGGATCACCGCCTGGGATGCCTCCGCCGAGCTGCCCTCCTGGTGGCGGACCGACTACCTCGCCATGGACCCGGAGAAGCTCCAGGCGGTCACCATCGCGAACAAGGAGGGGACCCTGCAGCTGGTCCGCGGCGAACGGGGATGGCAGCTGGCCGACCGGGCCGAAGGCGAGATCCTCAGCCAGGCGGCGGTGGCCCAGCTCCTCAATCAGGTGAGCCATCTGACGGCAAGCGATTACATCGGCCGGGAAGGGGAGGTGCGGGAGGCCGCGCACGGGCTGAACAATCCCTCGGCGCGGCTGGTGCTCGATACCGGGGAGGAATCGGTGGAGCTGCGGATCGGGCCGGAGGTCAGCGGCAGCGACGAGCGGGTGGTGAAGTCCTCCGCCTCCCCCTATTACGTGAAGGTGGCCGCCCTCCGCCTGAAGCCCCTCCTCACCGCGACCCGGGAGGCCCTGCTGGACGGAAAGGACATTTCACGGAAAACGGTGGCGAAGACCAGGTAGGCTGCCGGGTCAGACCAAGTCGTCGGGGATGGGGATCTCCGGCCAGCCGTCGGTCTGGGACCATAGGAAATGCTCCAGCCAGAAGCGCTCCCGCCTGCCCAGCCGCCGGAAGACGAGCCCGCAGCGGCGCTGCCCTGGCCGGGCCGTTCCCGATGCCTCCAGGGGGCGGTCCCACACCACCTCCACCGGCAGCCGCAGGGAATGCGCCCCGTAGTGGAGGCTGACCTCGGTGGTTTCTCCCGGCCTTGCCGCCGGCCCCTGGTGGAGGATGGCCATTCCGCTCATGCTGGCATCCACCACCTCGCCCATCCGGGCGCCGCACACCGCCGTGGCCGGCCGGGCAACCGGAACCCGCTTGTGCTTGCGCCTTTCCCTCAGCTTCCCTTCCACCATCCCTTGTCCCCTCCCCAGAAGAACACCCCAGGTTTCGCGCCTGCGTCCCGTATTGGCAGAATGTGGAATTGCTGAAGGATCATTACTAGAGAGAGTGGTAAAATGTCAATGAATGAAATCGGCTTTGCCAGCCCCCGTACCGTTCGTGCGAGCCGCAAGCCGCGCCGGAGTGGCCTTGGGGAGCTGGTGCTGATTTTTTCAGGACGAAGCGGGTGAATCGGGTCTGAAAAAACCGGATTTGCCGGTCATCACGATGGGCCTGAATCCGTGAGCGTTCAAGACCGGGCCACGCGGGACGGCGCCCGACCCAATCCATCGATGTGACAGGCTCGACCGCCCTTTTGCCGTTGGAGAACGACCCCATGCCACCCAAGAAGACCGATCTCGACCAGACCATCGCCGAGGCCCTCCGGGAACGCCAGCAGCGGGAGCAGGGCTACCGGGAGAAGGCGCTCAGGATGTTTCCCCGGATCTGCGCCCGCTGCGGCCGGGAATTCAACGGCAAGCGGCTGCGCGAGCTCACCGTCCACCACAAGGACCACAACCACGACAACAACCCGGAAGACGGCAGCAACTGGGAGCTGCTCTGCATGTACTGCCACGAGAACGAGCACTCCCGGGACGCGGTGGCCGACGCCTACGGGGAGCTGAGGCCGGGCCGCGGGCAGGAGCCGCTCCCGGCGCACTCGCCCTTTGCCGGGCTGCGGAACCTGCTCAAGTCCAAGAAGTGATGGCGTCGCAAAAAGTCCGATCTACGGCGTTGCGGCGGTGTCGCGAAATGCTCGGCGTACCTTATGTACGCCTCCGCTTTCGCGACACCACCGCGCCTTGTCTATCGAACTTTTGTGCTAGCCATCCAGAGGCAGGATTCGACTTTCCGCGAGATTATCGGAAGTGAATCAGGGTGGGGCAGGTGCATCCATCGGCGTGCCAGGCTGCCTGAACGGCAGCAGCAGGTGCACGGTCGTCCCCCGGCCCGGGGTGCTCGTTGCCCAGATTCTCCCCTGGTGGGCCTCCGCGATTGACTTCGCGACCGCCAATCCCAGCCCCGATCCCGGGATGGACCTGCTGGCCCGATAAAAGGCATCGAACACGAAGGGCAGCTCGTCGGCAGAAATGCCAGGGCCGGTATCCTCCACCTGCAGAAGGAGCTGCCCTTCCCTTTCGGACAGCCGGGCGGTCACCGCACCTCTTTCCGGGGTGTAGCGGATGGCATTGTCGAGCAGGTTGGCCACCACCCTGGCCAGCATGGCCGCATCCCCCTCGGCCTCCAGACGGGATGGGCCCCGGTAGGAAAGAGCGATCCCCTTCTCCTCCGCCCGCAGCCGCACCTCTTCGATCTGTTCCCCGACGAGCGCGGCCAGGTCCAGCAAGGCGACCCGGGGCCGGTATTCCTTGGCCTCGTACCGGGAGTACTCCAGGAAATCCATGACCAGCCGCTCCACCTTTTCGAGGCTGGCGCGGACGTGCTGCAGGCGCGTTTCCTGCTGGACGGTCAGGCTCCCGTT
>JAJYKH010000089.1 GCA_021788685.1 Deltaproteobacteria bacterium
TGTGCAGCGACCAGCCGGTCCATTTCGCGGAAAAGCCCGGCCGCCCGGATTGCCCGGAAGTGCAGGCCGGGATCTGGGCGCGGGCCGGCGTGGTGTACGACCAGGGGACCGACAGGATCTTTACGGCCACCGGCAACGGCACGTTCGCTCCCCGCGCCTTCGACTGGGGAGACACCGTCCTGGCGCTGCGCCCGGACGGGTCGGGCGCCGCCGGCGGCCCGCTCGACAGCTACACGCCCACCGATCACCAGCTGCTGCAGATCGCGGATAAGGACCTCGGGAGCACGGCGCCGGCCATCCTGCCCGTTCCTCCCGGCGGCCGGATCGCCCACCTGGCCGTCCAAGGCGGAAAAGACGACACGCTCCGGCTGCTCGACCTCGACAACTTGAGCGGGCGGGGCGGTCCCGGACAAGCGGGCGGCGAGATCGGCCGGGCCATCGCGGTGCCGCAGGGCGGGGAGGTGCTGACCGCCCCCGCCGTCTGGGTGCGGCCCGGTGATCGCAGCACCTGGGTCTTCATCGCCAACGACCGGGGGATATCGGGTCTGAGGCTGGTGAACGAAAATGGCCTGCCGGCGTTGGAGACGGAGTGGAAGAGGCCGCACGGCGGCACCTCGCCGCTCGTGGCCAACGGCGTTCTCTTCTATGCGGGCAGCGGCGGCATCCGGGCCCTGGACCCCGAGACCGGAAAGCAGCTCTGGGGCGAGCGGATCGGCTCCATCCATTGGCAAAGCCCCATCGTGGCGGATGGCGTGCTCTACGTTCCGGATGAAGACGGCACCCTCACCGCCTTCTCGATCCCCGGCGCCGCGCCCCTGCCCCGGTGATCAGGAAACGCAAAACCGAGGCCGCGCGGGTCCGCCCCGCCCTCCCCTTCCGGCCCCATTGACACCCTTTCCCCCCTTTCGCTAGCCTGAAGGGAGACACGGCGGCAAGCCGCGCTCCCGCTCCTTCCGATCTTTCGCTTGCCCACTTCCAGCCACCCCGTTTTCCATGCGAAAGCGGCCATCCCCTCGAACCCTTACCATCCCTTACAGGAGGAACCGCCATGAACATCCGGAAAATCGGCATTGTCGGCTCAGGCCACATCGGGGGAACCCTCGGGATTCTGCTCGGCAAGGCGGGATACGAGGTCTTCTTCAGCTCCCGGCACCCGGAAGCCCTCCAGGACCTCGTCAAGAAGGCCGGGCCGAAGGCCCGGGCCGGGAGCGTCCGCGAGGCCATCGCCTTCGGGGACGTGGTCCTCGTGTCGATTCCCATGAAGGCGTTCCACGACCTCGACGCCGCCACGAAGGACGCCCTGAAAGGCAAGATCGTGATCGACACCTCCAACCCCTATCCCGAGCGGGACGGCCAGATCGCCGAGGAGGCGAAACGGCACCCGGGCGGCACCGGCCCCTTCGTGGCCCGGCTGCTGCCGGGGGCGAGGATCGTCCGGGCGTTCAACACCGTCTACTTTGACGACCTCCGGAAGACCGTGAACAAGAAGGGCGAGCGGATCGGCATCCCCATCGCCAGCGACGACGAGGAAGGGCTGGCCGCGGCCATGGAGCTGGCGGAGAATGTGGGTCTGGAGCCCGTGGTCGTGGGCGGCCTGAGCACCTCGAAGCAGTTCGACGTCGGGTCCGCCGTCTACACGACCAGCGCCCCGGCCCGGGAGCTTCGGGAGAAGCTGCACTTGAAGGAAAAGGCGGAGGCGTGACCGCCGCGCGCAGGGACGCCCCGTTTTCGGCCTGGCGAAGGCCGGAGCGGGGAAATCCAGGATGAGCACGGCCGGGGCCAGCGCTACGGCCCCGGCCTGCTCACTTCGGAAACAGATTCAAGAAGGCCGGCCTCGCAAAAATCCCGATCCGCCGACGGTCTCCAATTGCAAGCCCGTTGGTTTCTCGTTCCCGCCCGCCGCAAGATCATCAAGAGCGGCAGGCAGGCAGCGAGCTCGCCGCCGCTGGGCAGCGCCGCCCCCTCACACCTTCGGCAGGTGGCTCAACGATTCGGCAATGGCCTCCGCCGGGTATTCGTAATTCTGGAGCTCCCCCGCGAAATACTGCTCGTAGGAAGCCAGGTCGAGGTGGCCATGGCCCGACAGGTTGAAGAGGATGGTCACCGGCGCGTTCTTGTCCCGCGTCGCCTCCATGACCGCCCCGAGAATGGCATGGGTGGACTCCGGCGCCGGGATGATCCCCTCGCTCCGCGCGAAAAGGACCCCGGCCTGGAAGCATTCGAGCTGGTGCACGGCAATGGGCTCGATGATCTTTTCCCGGGTGAGGGCGCTGATGATCGGCGCCATCCCGTGGTAGCGCAGCCCGCCGGCATGGATGCCCGGCGGAATGTAGTCGTGCCCCAGGGTGTGCATGGCCATGAGCGGCGTCATGCCGGCCGTGTCGCCGAAATCGTAGGCCAGCTTGCCCTTGGTGAGCGTGGGGCAGGAGGCGGGCTCCACCCCGAGGAAGCGGATCTTCTTCCCGTCCAGCTTGTCGCGGAGGAAGGGCGTGGCGATCCCGGCGAAATTGGAGCCGCCCCCGCAGCAGCCGACGATCACGTCCGGGTAGTCGCCCGCCAAGGCGAGCTGCTTCTTGGCTTCGAGGCCGACCACGGTCTGATGGAGCAGCACGTGGTTGAGCACCGACCCCAGGGCATAGTTGGTGTTGTCATGGGTGACCGCGTCCTCGATCGCCTCGCTGATGGCGATCCCGAGGGAGCCCGTGGTGTGCGGGTCTCTCGCCAGGACTGACCGGCCGTACTGGGTGTCCTGGCTGGGGCTGGCCACGATCTCGGCCCCGTAGGTATGCATCATGGCCTTGCGGTAGGGCTTCTGATCGAAGGAGACCCTGACCATGTACACCTTGCACTGCATCCCCAGCTTCTGGGTCGCGAACGCCATGGCGCTCCCCCACTGCCCCGCCCCGGTCTCGGTGGCGATGCGGGTGATGCCGGCCTGCTTGTTGTAGTAGGCCTGGGCCACGGCCGTATTGGGCTTGTGGCTGCCCACCGGGGAAACGCCTTCGTACTTGAAGTAAATCTTGGCCTTGGTGCCCAGGGCGCGCTCGAAGGCGGTGGCCCGGATGAGCGGGGAGGGCCGCCAGAGGGCATAGACTTCCAGGATCTCCTGCGGGATGTCGATCCACGGCGCGGTGCTCATCTCCTGCTCGAGCAGGCTCATGGGGAAGATGGCGGAGAGCTTCTCCGGCCCCATGGGCTGCTTGGTTTCCGGATCGAGGGGAGGAGGCATCCCGCCCGGGATGTCCGGCAACACGTTGTACCATTGCCTCGGCATCTCCGCTTCCGGGAGGTAGATCTTCTTCTCGGCCATGATGGTCTCCTGAATGAAAACGTTGAATGACTCGGACGAAAATCGAATTTTCCTCGAAGAGAGGCGATTGACCTTGCATTGTGATGGCTTGCTGGGATGGGGCACTCAAACGCGGCCGTGCCAGCCACCGAATTGCCGTCCCGATTCCACAGCCGGAGTGAATTTCTTTAATCAGCCGTCGAACAGCGTGTCAACACAAAATCCTTGTCTGACAAGCACTTTGAGCGCCCTTCCGTCATTGGCGGAGGCACGGAGGCCGGGGAGGCCGGGTCAGGCTTTCCGAGGGAGGGACAGGCTTGGGTGGGAGGCGTGGTCAGGCTTTCGGGCGTGCAAACGGCCGTCGGGAGGCCTTGCGCTCCGGGGCGTGGTCCTCATGTCGCTCCCCAAGCGGGGACGGCGGGATCGCCGGATCCAGGAAATTTGAAAGTAGAACTTGCATTCTTCACGAATTCCATGCTAGGATGGGGGCCATGATTGTCGGCCTCGCAAAAAGCCGCTCCGCCGACGGTCCACCTGTGCAAGTTATTGTTTTCACGTTCCCGCCCGCCGCAGTTTGGGGGTTTTTGCGAGTTTGCCATGATTCCCCGCACGAGCATGCCTGTTCTGCACCGGCTGGCCGCCCAATATCCTGTGGTCACGGTGACCGGGCCGCGCCAGAGCGGCAAGACGACCCTGTGCCGGGCCGCCTTTCCGGACAAGCCCTATGTCAACCTGGAGAGTCCGGACACGCGCGAATTCGCCCGCAACGACCCGCGCGGCTTCCTCGCCACCTACCGCGCGGGCGCCATCCTTGATGAAATCCAGCGGGTGCCGGACCTGCCCTCGTGGCTGCAGCCGCTGGTCGATGAAGACCAGGCCCCGGGGCGGTTCATCCTCACCGGCAGCCAGCAATTCGAGGTGATGACCAATGTCACGCAGTCGCTGGCCGGACGCTCGGCCCTTCTCAAGCTGCTGCCCCTGAGCATGGAGGAGCTGCCGGGCGAGCGGTCCGCCTCTGACATCGATCGGTTGCTCCTCACCGGCTTTTACCCGCGGATCCACGATGCGGGGCTCGACCCCACCCAGGCCCTGGGAGATTATCTCGAAACCTACGTGGAGCGGGATATCCGCCAGCTTATCAATCTCAAGGACTTGGCCCTGTTCGACAGGTTCGTCCGCCTCTGCTCCGGCCGGGTCGGCCAGTTGCTCAATCTGCAGGGACTGGGCAGCGACGTGGGGGTGTCGCATACCACCGCCCGCAACTGGCTGACCCTTCTGGAGGCCAGCTACGTGATCTTCCTGCTGCCGCCCTGGCATACCAGCATTGCGAAGAGACAGGTCAAGTCCCCGAAGCTCTATTTCTACGACGTGGGGTTGGCGGCCTATCTGCTCGGCGCCGAGAACGAAACCCATGTCAACCGGCACCCGCTTCGGGGGAATCTCTTCGAGAATTTGGTGGTAACCGAGGCCCTGAAATACCGTTACAACCGCGGCAAACGGAGCAACCTCTCCTTTTGGCGCGATGCCAGGGGCAACGAGGTGGACCTCCTGGTGGAGCACGGTCCGGAGGTCATGCCGGTGGAGATCAAGGCCGGAGCGACCGTGGCCAATGACTGGCTCAAGGGGCTGCGCGCTTTCAGGGACAGATTGCCCACGGCAACCTCGGGAGCCCTGGTTTACGGCGGCGGAGAAATGCAGCGCCGCAGCGAAGCCACGGTTTGGCGGGCATGGGATGTCGCCCGCATGATGGCGGAGCTGGAAGCAGCCGCTTCCTGATGATTCAGGCGGGTTAGGGACCAGACCTATTTCGCTTCCTTCCTCAAAAGCCTCCGGGCTACATCGGCATAGGCCTCCAAATCCGCCCGCCTGCCGATCCCGACGACTTCGACGATCACTTCCTCATCGACGATCCGGTAGATGATCCGGATCGCTCAGGACTGGTTCCGGAATTTCCGCAAGTCTTCGTCCGTCCAGGAGAAGTCGCCGGCCACCGGATCGCGCTGCAGGAGCTCGTCCCAGGCGATCCGCACCTGGACCAGCGGGTCCACGAAGTCGGCGTGGATCAGGTTCTTCTGCCGGAGATTGGTGAGGAAATCGATCCGGGTCTGCATCCGGCTCACGAAGCGGGCCACGTAGGCAGGGTCACTGCTGATCCGGGGGGAATACGTCTTGTCGTAGCTCTCGCCCAGCACCCCTTTCTTCACCAGGGAGACCATCTTGCCCGGGATGATCCGCCAGGGGACAAATTCCAGCTCGCCGCCGGTCAGCTTGGGCAGGAGGACGTCCCGGCTCAGGGGCAGCGGGATGTCCTCGCCCATGAAGTCGCCAGTGTTGAGGACCACGGTGACCGGCTGGAACAGCTCCAGGAAAAGCTGGAACATCCGGCACTCGGTGTTGAGCCGCCAGGCCCGGAACGGCTGGGCAAAGGGCTCGATCACGAGGGCGAACTGCTCGTCCAGGGTCTTGAGGGCCTCGGCCAGCGACCGCTTGGTCATGAGCGAGGCGCCGAAGGCCACGAACAGGGCCGGATCGTTGATGAGGGAAACCGGCGGCAGGGTGTCGTCCTTCATCACCAGGCTCACCACGTCCACCCGGTCGTAGCCGGGGACCGCGTTGTCCGGCGGCTCCTGGATCACCCGGCCGTTGGGCACCAGCCGGTCGCCCGTCACCACGTCGATCCGGCCGTCCACCTCCGCCAGCCCCATGTTGAAGAAGATCATGCCGCGCCGGGTGGCCTCGTCGTCCATCTCGTCGTTGTCGGTCTTGTTGAAGAAGGTGGGCTCCAGGACGATCACCCGGCCGGTCACCATGCTGACCACGAAGGCGTCGTCGTGGGCGATGCTTGCCGCCTTGGCCGAGAGCGACGACTTGCCCGAGCCGGAAAGGGCAATGGTCACCACCTTTTTGCCGTTGATATCGCAGATCGAGCCGTGGATGGGCAGGAAGCGCGGGACCCCGGTGCCGGGGATCCGCTCGGAGATGGCAGTGTGCCAGACCAGGGTGAGGAACCCCTTCTTGATCTCGCCGAAATAGGGCAGTCCCAGGACGAAGGCGGTCTTGGCCTCCCGGTCGATGATCACCAGCCCCTTCTCGTAGTCGGGGTGGCGCCAGTCCGGATCGTAGATCATGAGGAGATCCGGGACGTCGAGCGGCCGGCTGGCCGCGTAGAGCTCCCGGTGGGAGTCGTCCGCCAGGGCCTGGAAGTTGAGGAGGAACGAGAGGGCGGCCACCGGGTAATCCTTGTTGCCCACATAGCGGAGCCCCACGCAGAATTCCCCGTCCAGGCCGGCATAGGCCCGGGCGCCGATCGTCCCCTTGGCCTGCACCGCCAGCGCCGCCTCCCGGGCGATGGTGGCGAGCTGCTTCTGGGCCTCCTTGTCCGCCTCGTGCCAGAACCGCCGGGCCGCCGCGGTCCGGCCCACCGGGTTGCGGTGGTTCCAGACCAGCTGCCGGGTCCCGGGCCGGAAGCCGTATTTCCCGGGATTGCGCATGCTGCGGCCCAGGGGGACCACGTTCTCCTGCCCCACGGCCAGGTCGTACAGCTCCTGGGGCCGGTCGACGGCGGCGTGATTCCTGGCCAGCACCTGGAGGGCGGCCAGGCGCAGCGGGCTGGCAAAACGGATGGTTTCCTCGTGCAGGTCGATGGTGGCCATGGCATCCCTCCTTCTTGGCTGATGAAAGGCGGCAGGGGAAGTCCGCCCGGAAAAACTGGCGCGCCGGCGAGAGGCGGCAGCCCGGAGACTAGCAAGGAAAACGGGCCACGACAAGCACGAAGAAACAAGGATTTGGAAGATGCAGCCATTCCGGGGGGATGTGGCCGGCCAGCGGCATGGGCGGCATGAGTGAAAGGAGACGTGAGGAAACGCCCGATCAAGTTGGCCTGGGAAAGGAGGACCTCACGGGGCGACACCCCCCCCAAGGCCCAGGCGGTGGGCGGTATCCGAGGTGCAGCGGTCGATGGTCGCCAGGTCCTCGCCGGAAAAGAACGCCGGCCGCTGCAGGGACGGCGGCCGGACCATGGCCGCGGTCTCGCGGCGGAGGTCCGCCCCGGGGGTGAGCCCGCAATGGGCGAACAGGGCGGCCACCGTGGCGGCCGGGGTCCGACGGAATTCTTCGTGGCGCACCAGCAGGACCGCGGAGCGGAGCTGCGGGTCGGCTGCCAGCCGCCCGGCCAGGTGGTCGTGGAGATGCGCCCAGTAGCGGGCCCAGCCCTCCACCTCCGCGCCGCGCTCCCAGAGCTCGACGATGTGCGCCACCTCCTCCGAATCCCCGGCATTCACCGGCCGGCGATCCAGGCCGAGCTCGAAATGGCCCACCCGCCGCAGGTGGGCCCGGGCGCGCGGGTGGCGCCGCTGCCCTGCGCAGAAGCGGCGGTGCTGCCGCATCAGCGAGGCCACGTGCCAGACCGGCTCCCGCACCGGGATCACGAACCGGGCATCCGGGAAGAGCTTCCGGAGATAGCCGAGGCGGGTGAGATTGTAGTTGCCCTTGGCCAGGTAGCGGGTTCCGCCGCGGACCAGCAGCAGCTTGCGGATGTGGTCCCGGTAGAAGGTCTCGAACTCCGGATGGTCGGTGTCGCCGTCCAGCACGGCCGGGGTGCGCGGGTCGTGGAGGTCCGGAAAGAACGCCATCCACAGGACCTCTTCGAACGCCTCGGGGCTTTCGGGCGTAACCAGGATGCCGTCCCCGTGGGCGCGCTCGACGGCGCGGGCCTTGGGCCGCGGCGTGCGCTCCAGGTAGCGGCTCCACAGATAAGGGATGAAGAGCAGCGGGTCGTCGCGGTAGCGGTGGGTGGCGGTATCGGAATGGCGGGCGAGGATTTCCAGCAGCAGCGTGCTGCCCGAACGGGCCAGGCCGGTGACGTAGATCGGCCGGCGGATCGGGATGGCCCGCAGCCGGTCGGCCAGGAGACCGGTTTCCCGGTCGCCCAGCCACTTCCAGAACCCTGGACAGCGGCTGACCAGGCCTCCCAGATAGTGGAGCCAGGGCTCCACCCGGAACCTGTCGGCCGGGTCGCCTGCCGGTCCGGCCCCGGCTGCTGGCGGCACGAGGCTCATTTGATTTTTAAGGCCGCCTTCAGGGCCACGGAGACAAACAGGAGCGGAACGAAGAAAACGATTTCCCATGTCCGCATCCAGGCAGGCCCGAACGGCAGCATTTCCCGCCGGGGCAGGGAGGCCGAGACGTGGTCCACGGCGGCCCGGCCGTCCAGGTAGCCGGCGGGGTTGCCCATCAGCAGGTTCCACCAGCGTTTTTTTTGGATGACCGGCACCGGGGCGTGGAGGGCCACCTCGGCCACCGTCCGGCCCTTGCCGTCGCTCACCAGAATACGCGGCGCCTTTCGGGCGTGGGCCGGCGGCTCGATCCAGAGCGCATGAAACTGCGGGGGCTCGGCCCAGACGGCCGGCGCCTGCCCGGCGGGCGGATAAGTGTATCCGTAGGAGGTGGAAAGCCAGCTCAGCAGGAACAGCAGCGGGAGGGAGGCGGCCATGGCCGGCCATCCCACCCGGACCACTTGGCGGAAGGAAGCCCGCAGCAAGCTGCGCATCACCGGCCAGGCCTCCTCCATCTCCCCCTCGAAGCCGTTCAGGAATTTCCGGGCGGTTTCGATCCGGCGCCGGCCGGCTTCGATGGCCGCCTGATCGGAAAAGTGCCGGTACAGCAGCATGGAAATCGAGCCGCCCACCGCCCCCCAGGCGACGAGCCGCAGCCAGGGTGGCAGGACCCCGTCCGCCCAACGGTC
>JAJYKH010000090.1 GCA_021788685.1 Deltaproteobacteria bacterium
CCCCGCTATACGCTCACCGTTGCCGGCTCCTTGATGTGCGCCACCATCCGTCCGAGCTCCGCCATGAACTTCGCGCGGGGGTAATCGACCCCGTGCAGATAGGCGCTGGCGCCGGCCACGCTCTGGACCACCCAGCTGGCCTCCCGGACCTGCTCCGTGTCCATCCCGTTCAGCTCCAACTGAGCTGTGTGGAAGGGGATTCAGTAGGCGCAGTGGATGGCGGCCGCCGCTCCGAAGGCCACCAGCGCCTTCTCCCGGGCGGTCAGCCCGGAGTCGCTCAAAAGCCACTTCTGGTTGGCCCAAAACTGGTCGAGCACCGCGTCCGGCATCTCCGTGAACCAGTCGGGCACCGAGCCGAGAGCCTGCCGGATCTCGTTGAGAATCTCCTGCCTGATCGTGGGAGCACCTCTCCGGAAGAAGGGGTCTGTGGACCGGCGTCCCGGAAAGCGGGAGCCGGCCCGCCTCATCCTTCCATGGTAGCATGTCTTCCATGGTGCAACTTGCATCATGCGGAGAGTGCATCCATGCATGACATATGGCACCATCTGATGTACCATTAATGCACCTAATGGGAGGTGCTGCATGCGGACAACCATCAATATCGACGAGCAGCTGTTGGCCGAAGCCCAACGCATCACCGGGACGGCTGAGAAGACTGCCCTGGTGCGAGAGGGCCTCAGGGCTTTGATCGAGCGGGAAAGCGCCCGCCGGTTGGCGCGGCTTGGCGGGTCCGAGCCGCAATTGAAACCGGTGCCGCGTCGGCGGGCGGCATCGGAATGATCCTGGTCGATACCTCGGTCTGGATCGATCACCTGCGTGCCGGCGACGATGGGCTTGCCGCTCTTCTGGCGGGCAACCGGGTATTGACGCATCCTTTCGTCATCGGTGAGCTTGCCTGCGGCAATCTGCGCAACCGGGGCGAAGTCCTCGGCTTGGCTCGAAAGTTGCCCCGGGTTGTAGCCGCTACCGATGAGGAGGTCTTGTTCTTCATTGAGCGGCATGAGCTGATGGGGCGTGGAATCGGGTATATCGATGCCCATTTGCTTGCGGCCGTAACCTTGGCCGGATCGACCCGGCTTTGGACACGGGATAAACGCTTGTACGAGATAGGCGCCTCTCTTGGGCTTGTTCACGTCCCGGTTGAATGATGCAGCCCCAGCCCCCTCCCGGCATTTAGCCCGAATCCTACTGCCTGGACGCATCCGCCCTTTCTGTCGCTTCCCATCCAGATTCAGGATCCCATCCCCAAATCTCCATGGCGATCTTCCCCTGAAGTCGGGAATACCGGGCTGACTGACCGAGATTTTCCCGCCCCCATCCCCCTTTGCTATAATCGGGGTAGAGGCACCCCTGCGTGCAGGGGCACGCTCATCGGCTACCAACCAACGGGCAAGCGGAGGCTGGCATGCGCACCATCGCCGCGTTCGGGGCCGTTGTCCTGCTGGTTTCGGGCTGTGCCCATCCGGCCCCGGTTCACCAACCCGGCCCGGGCTTCACCAAGCCCATCTCCTTCAGCATCCTCGAAGACTACGACAAGGGGGAAGACCTGCGGCAGGTGGAGGCCGATTTCCGACTCTTCAAGGAGCTGGGGGTGACCACCTGGCGGGGGAGCTTCGGCTGGGACGACTACGAGCCCTCCCTCGGGGTCTACGATTTCGACTGGCTCCACCGGTTCGCCAACCTGGCGGCCAGCTACGGGATCAGGCTGCGGCCCTATGTCGCCTACACCCCCGAGTGGGCCGCCTTGGGAGGGCCCGACTCGAAAGTCTGGAACGACCCCCCGGCCCAGGTGGCCGACTGGCGCGACTTCGCCTCCCACATGGCCGCGGCCATGAAGCGCCACCCCAACGTGCTCTCCTTCGAGATCTACAACGAGGAGAACGCCCGCATGTGGTGGGACGGCTCGCCGCGGGAATACCGGCGGGTGCTGCGGGCCGGAAGCAAGGCGGTCCGCACGGCCGCGGGCGGCGACCAGGTGCTCTTCGGCGGCATGACCTATCCGGACCTGAAGTGGCTGGAGGCGGTCTGCCCCGGCGACGGCGCCAGCTTCGACATCCTGCCCATCCATGCCTACCCCGAGACCTGGACCAAGGCGAACGTGGTGGTCGAGAACTATCTCGATTCGGGCAAGCCCGGCTTCTTCCGGAACGAGTTCCTCCCGGAGGCCGACAGCGCCTGCGGCCGCAAGTCGATCTGGCTGAACGAGATCGGCTTCGCCACGGTTCCCGGCAAGAAGAGCGAGCGGGACCAGGCCAACTGGTGGGTGCGGGCCATGGGCACCTTCGTGGCCGCCCCCCGGGTCGAGCACATCGGGATTTACGAGATCAAGGAGCCGCCGAGAAGAGAGGGGATGATCGGGGGACCGGAAAACTATTACCTGGGGCTCACCTATCATGACCGGAAAAAGAAGCTCGCCTTCCACACCGTCAAACGGCTGGTGAGCCTGCTCGATACCGGCACGATCACCGTGGCGGACGGCCAGGCGGACCCCGAGGTGACGGGGGGGACATCCGGGGAGCTCTACCATCACCTGTTCATCCGGCCGGACGGCCGCCAGGTGCTGTTTCTCTGGGACAAGACCGGCGCCCCCACCCTGGCGGTCCGGCTGGCCACTCCCGGGAAGGCGGTCACCGAATACGCGCTGGATGGGACCGGCCGGCCCTTCCCGGCCTTTGACGGGACCACCCTCACGGGGGTGAAGCTCGCGCCGGGCCAGGCCAGAGTCTTCGAGATCGCGCCCTAGGCCCGGGGCAGGCGGTCAGGACCTTTCGCCGGAGGGTGAAGATGGATGCGGCAGCAACGGGCGGCGGCAAGCGGCCCCGGGTGGCGATCGTGGGGGCGGGGTTCGGCGGGCTGTGGGCGGCCCGGACCCTGGCCAACACCGCTTTCGACGTGGTGGTGATCGACCGCAACAACTACCACACCTTCCTGCCGCTGCTTTACCAGGTGGCCGCGGCAGAGCTCCAGCCGGAGCAGATCGCCTACCCGGTGCGGGGCATCTTCCGCCGGACCCCCAACGTGGACTTCATCATGGCCGAGGTGCGGGGAATCGATTTCGCCGGCCGCCGGCTGCGGACCGACGGCTTCGAGGTTCCGTACGACTACCTCGTCCTCGCCATGGGAAGCGTCACCGCCTTTTTCGGGGTGGACGGGGCGGCGGAGCACGCCTTCCGCCTGAAAACCCTGGAGCAGGGGATCGCGCTCCGCAACCACATCATGCGCTGCTTCGAGCGGGCCGCCTTCGAGCCGGACCCGGTGCGGCGGCAGCGGCTCCTCACCTTTGCCATCGTGGGCGGCGGCTCCACCGGCGTCGAATACGGGGGGGCCTTGGCCGAGCTGATCCGGGGGCCGATCCAGAAGGACTTCCGGGCCGGGCGGTCCGGCGAGGCCAGGGTGGTCCTCATCGAGACCAGGGAGAACGTGCTCCCGGGCTACCCGGAGAAGCTGCGCCGGTATGCCCGCGACCGGCTCCGGGCAATCGGGGTGGAGCTGCGCCTCGAAGCCCGGGTGAAAAAGGTGTGCCCCGACCGCCTGCTGCTCGCGGGCGGCACCATCCTGCCCACCCAAACCGTGCTCTGGACCGCCGGCGTCCGCGGTCACTCCGCTTACGCATCCTGGGGACTGCCGGTCTCGTCCCAGGGCCGCATCCGGATCGAGCCCACCCTCCAGCTCCGGGAGCACCCGGAGGTGCTCGTGATCGGTGACCTGAGCTTCATCGAAGGGGATGAGCACCTGCCCCTCATCGCGCCGGTGGCGGTGCAGCAGGGGAGGCGGGCGGCCCGGAACATCATGGCCCTTGCCGCGGGCGAACCGCCCAGTCCTTTCGTCTACCGGGACCGGGGGAGCATGGTCACCATCGGCCGGGGGGCGGCGGTGGTGCGCCTCGGGCGCGCTTCCTTTTCCGGGGTCGTCGCCTGGCTCCTCTGGCTGGTGGTCCACCTCATCAACCTCATCGGCTTCCGCAACCGGCTGATCGTCCTCATCCACTGGTCCTTCAACTACTTCCTCTTCGAGCGGGCGGTGCGGCTGATCCTGCCCCGGGAAAGCTCCTGGGTCCGCCAAGCTCAGGACACCGACCGGTAGGGGCGAGCGCCCGCCCCTGCCTGACTTTTTCCCGCCGCGATCTTCTCCAAGGATTCCCCGCGGTTTCCCTATCCCTGGCCGGGGCCTGCCCCCTCCCCGGGTTGCAAAACGGCCCCGGAAGAGGTATTTTGCGGCCCGTCGGATGGCCCGCCGTGCCCAGAAAGCACGCGGTTTCCGTCCCTTCCGCGCTCCTTGCCCATCGAGATCCTAACGTTCGGATGAACATATCTGCGGCTGCGACGGCGGGCGAAGGCCGAGGGGCCGTGCCGCGGCTGCCGCCCTCGGCCATTCCCGCACCGCCGCAGCGAGGGACCTCCCCCATGCCGCACACCGAAGGGAAAGCGAGCTGCCTGAGCACCTGCCGGCAGGTCCTCTGGAACCTGTTCCTCATCGCCGCCGGCAGCCTGCTCTGCGCGCTCTCCATCAACGGCATCCTGATTCCGCAGCATTTCGTGAGCGGCGGGGTGACCGGCCTGATCCTGATCCTCCGCAGCTTCCTGCCGGACATCAATTTCGGGTTCCTCTACCTCCTGTTCAACGTGCCTCTCTACCTGCTGGCCTTCATGCACGTGGGGCGGCGGTTTTTCCTTTACAGCCTGGCCGGGCTGTTCATCTTCGCCGGCATGGTGGGAGCGGTCCAGATCACCATCCCCATCCAGGAGAAGATCCTCGCCGCCCTGGCGGCCGGCATCCTCCTCGGCACCGGCAGCGGGGTCATCCTGCGCTCCTACGGCTCCACCGGCGGGACTGACATCCTCTCGATCCTGCTGCTCCGCCGGTTTTCCGTGAAGCTCGGCAACACCACCCTGGCGGTGAACGGCCTGGTCCTCGTTCTGGCCGCCACCCTGTTTTCCCTGGAAGCGGCCATCTACACAGTGATCTACATCTACGTCAGCTCGCGGCTCATCGACCTGGTGGTGACCGGGCTGAGCCAGCGCAAGGCGGTGTTCATCATTTCCCAGAAATGGCAGGCCATCAACAACGAGATCCTCAAGGGCATCAACCGGGGGGTGACCGTGCTCAAGGGCGAAGGCGGCTACACCGGCCGGGAGGAGCGCATCCTCTACACGGTGATCACCTTCCGGGAGCTGGGGCCGCTCAAGCAGGTGATCAACCGGTTGGACCCCGCGGCCTTCGTGGTGGTGAACGACACCCTGGAGGTGATGGACGAGCGGATTGGCAATCAGCCCCACTGGTAGGGTTGGCAATTTTCCATGATTTCATGGTACTATGAGATCATGACCACCAGCCTCCGGACCGGATGACCCCGTGCCCATGGACTCGGCCCAGCTCTTCTCCATTGTCGCCGTCCTCTGCGGGACCGCTTTCCTGGTTGCCTCGATCCGCACGGGGCGGCGGGGAAACCGCTACGTGCCCCCGGCCTTCCAGGCCAAGTGGCTGCTGCTCCTCCGGTTCATGCTCTTCTTCCTGGCGGGGTACCTCCTTTTCCTCGCCATCGTGCTGTTCCACCTCCACATCCCGGAGGAGCCGCTCACCGGCTCCATCTTCTTCGCCGGCTCCCTCTTCGTCTTCCTGGTGATCGACCTGTCGCTGCGGACCATCCGCCAGATGCGGGAGGGCGAGGAGGAGGTCTCCCGGGTGGCGGCCCAGCTCTCCCGCAAGAACGAAGAGCTGGAGCAGGAGGTGGAGGCCCGCCGCCATGCCCAGGAGCAGGCCAAGTCCCGCCTGCAGCACCTGGCCACCCTCCATGCCATCGATACCATCATCACCTCCTCCCTCGACCTGCGGGTCACCCTGAGCGTCTTTCTCGAAGAGGTGGCCCCCCGGCTGGAGGTGGACGCCCTCGCCATTCTCCTCTTCAACACCTACAGCCAGGTCCTCGAGTTCGGCGCGGGCGGCGGCTTCCGCACCCGGGGGCTCGAAAAGACCCGGGAGCGGCTGGGAGAGGGGAGCGCCGGCAAGGCGGCCCGGGAGCGGCGCATGGTGTTCATCCCCGACCTGGCGCAGGAGCCCGGGGGCTTCAGCCGGGCGCCGCTGGTGGCAGGGGAGGGGTTCGTCACTTACAGCGCGGTGCCCCTGGTGGCCAAGGGACAGATCAAGGGGGTGCTGGAGATCTTCCACCGCGAGCGGCTGGACCCGGAGGCGGAATGGTTCGAGTTCCTGCAGGCCCTGGCGGTGCAGGCGGCGATCGCCATCGACAACGCCTCCTTGTTCCGGGACCTGCAGCGCAGCAACGCCGACCTGGTGCTCGCCTACGACACCACCATCGAGGGCTGGTCGCGGGCGCTGGAGCTCCGGGACAAGGACACCGAGGGCCATACCCGGCGGGTGACCGAAATGACGATGGAGCTGGCCAAGCGGTTCGGGATGGGCGACGAGCAGCTGGCCCACGTCCAGCGCGGGGGGCTGCTCCACGACATCGGCAAGATGGGGGTGCCCGATGCGATCCTGCTCAAGCCGGGGAACCTGGACCCCGAGGAGTGGGAGATCATGAAGAAGCACCCGGTCTACGCCTTCGAGATGCTCTCGCCCATCACCTACCTGCGGCCGGCCCTGGACATCCCTTACTGCCATCACGAAAGGTGGGACGGCACCGGCTACCCCCGGGGGCTCAAGGGGGAGCAGATCCCGCTGGCGGCGAGGATCTTCGCGGTGGCGGACATGTGGGACGCCCTCTGCTCGGAGCGGATGTACCACGCCCCCTGGCCGCGGCAGAAGGTGTGCGACCACATCCGCTCCCTTGCCGGCAGCCACTTCTATCCCAAGGTGGTGGAAAAGTTTTTGGAGATGGACTGGTGCAAGGAGGAGAACCCCTCCTGCAATCACCGGGAGCAGGGGGCATAAGAAACCCTCGCAGGTCACGGAGACAAAGGACGACCGCAGCCATCGGCGGCGGCCTGGGGTGCTCTGCTCCCGGCCTGCATCGTCCGGAGGGATCAAGGGTCCATGCCGAACCGGACGTCTCCGTATCAACCTCATTCCTCTTTATCTTCCATTGCCTCGCGCTCTTTTATCGAGTAAAGCTGTCCCCCTGAATTGGTACCGTGCCTTTCGGACGGAGAGGAATCGGCTTTAATTGCTTTTATTACGTTACTTTTCTTTGCCTGCCCAAAGAAAAGTAACCCAAAAGAAAGGGCACCCGCGCCACGCGATCACGCCGCTGGCGTGATTGCCCTGTGCTGCTCGCAACGGCCGGGCGCTCCAAAACTCGCACCCTGCGGGTGCTCAAACAGTTGGAGCGCCTTTTTCGGCCGTTGCTCCGCTGCTCGGCGCGTGACGATGGGACCATCCTTCGGGCCAAGCGGGACACCGTGTCGGACGGGAGTTGCAGAAGGCATCGCATGTTCGCCTATCAGAAAACCAACCGCTATTTCGCCCAGATCGGGGATGGCCTCGAAGAGCTGGGCGGCGAGGAGCTGGCCTCCCTCGGCGCCCGGGAGGTGAAGCCCGTTTTCCGGGGGATCTCCTTCGAGGCGGAGCGGGCGGTCCTGTACCGCATCAACTACTGCTCGCGCCTCTGCACCCGCATTCTGGCCCCGCTTCTCCGCTTCGACTGCCACAGCGATCGCTATCTCTACCGCACGGCCCGCAACTTGCCCTGGGAAGAGCTGCTGCCCCTGGGCGCGACGTTCGCGGTGGGGGCGACCGTGGCCCACAGCCGCATCAGCCATTCGCAATTTGCGGCCCTTCGCCTGAAGGACGCCGTCGTGGACCGGCTGCGGGAGCTGCGGGGCAAGCGGCCGGACGTGGACCGGCGGGAGCCCGATCTCCAGCTCAATCTCCACATCGAGAACAACGTGGCGACCATCGCCCTGGACACCTCGGGGGGCTCGCTCCACCGGCGGGGCTACCGCCTGCAGGCCGTGGAGGCCCCCATGCAGGAGACCCTGGCCGCGGCCATCATCCGGTTGAGCGGCTGGGACGGGGAGCGGCCCCTGGTGGACCCCATGTGCGGGTCCGGCACCCTGCTGGCGGAGGCCCACATGCACGCCTGCCGGATTCCCGCCGGCTCCCTGCGCGGGCGGTTCGGCTGCGAGCGGCTGCCCGACTTCGACCCGGCCCTCTGGCAGGCGGTGAAGGGAGAGGCGGACCGGGCGGTCCGCACCCTCCCGGCCGGCCTGGTCAGCGGCAGCGACATGGACAAGGACGCGGTGGCCGCCGCCCGGGCCAACCTGGCCGCCCTGCCCGGCGGCGGCCGGGTGCACCTGGCCGTCCGGCGCTTCGAGGAGCTGCCGGGGATCGCGAACGCGGTCATCGTCTGCAATCCCCCGTACGGGCTGCGGCTCAAAAAAGGCGAGGAAATGGGCGGTTTCATGCAGGCGTTGGGCGATTTCCTCAAGCGGCGCTGCACGGGCTCAACCGCCTTCCTCTACCTGGGCCGCCGGGAGCTGGTCAAAAGCGTTGGCCTCCGGCCCGCCTGGAAGAAGCCCCTCAAGAACGGCGGCCTCGACGGCCTGCTGGTCAAGTACGAGCTGTACTGAGCCTGCAAACGTCCGGCAGCCACCCCATCTGCTTTGCCGGCACTTCTGCCGACGGTCCACGGTCAGTGCTGCCCCTCGTGGAGGGGACCTGAGCGCGGCCTCGGTTGTTGCCGATATGGCGGCAATTTGTCATCAGCCTGTTCGCGTGCCAAAGTACAGCTCACAGGCTTCTTCCGCGCATCTGTGGCACTGCTGAACGTTGCGTTTCATGCTGGCCAGATTCCGGTTTCAGGAGTGTGCACTCCTCCTTTCCTTGCGCGGCCGCTCGACCGGAAGTTGCCGGTTCCCTTCCGTGTTTCG
>JAJYKH010000091.1 GCA_021788685.1 Deltaproteobacteria bacterium
ATCTGGACGGCCGCATCACTCTCGATATCCCGGTGAGCGGCGAGATCGGCGCCCCCGGTTTCTCCTACCGGAACGAGCTGCGGCGCTCGCTCCGCAATCTGCTCCTGCGGACCGCGGTGGCGCCGTTCTCCATCCTGGCCGCCGCCGCGCCCGGCGCCAAGCTCCAGGAATCGGTGACCTTCCCGCCCGGCCAGGCCGAGGTGAGCCCGGAGATGGCAAAGGAGCTGGAGCCCCTGGTCCGGGTCATGGCCGAACGGCCGCTGCTCAATCTGGTGCTCAGAGGCTTTGCCGGCGACCGGGACCGGCAGGCGGGCAAAGAGGTGATCCGGCCCACGGCCGCCGCTCCCCGCATGCCCGGTTTAAAGCCCCAGGTCAGGGACGAGCTGCTGATAGAGCTGGCGAGCGGCCGGAGCGAAAACGTCCAGCGCTGCCTGGTCGCCCTCGGAGTCCCTGAGGCGCGGGTGGCCATTGCCCCGGCGGGCGTGATGCCGGCGGCGGGCGGCAAGGGGCGACCGGCCGGCCGGGTGGAAATCGGCCTGAAACCAATGGACAATTGACAATCGACAATTGATAATGAAAACCCTTTGCCTGATGGTTGTCCATTATCCAATATCAATTATCCATTGATGCTGAAACCTCCATACACCCAATACGACCGGCTTTTCGTTTATAACCTTTCGCTCTCCGAGCTGCCGCCGCTCACCGACCCGGACCTGATCGGCGCCTGGGTGGAGGACGGCGAGGCGGTCCTGTTCTTTCACAAGGCGAAGAAGGGGCTGGTGGAGGAGCTCTGCCGCCGGACCGGCGGCTCCCTCATCTACGAGGCCGATCTCGATTACCGGGACTGGGAGGCGGGCCATGCCATCTCCGCCTTCACCGTTGCCGGCTTCACCGTGGCCCCTGCCTGGGAGGAAGGCCCGGCCGACATCCGGCTCGACCCGAGCGTCGTCTTCGGCTCCGGCTTTCACCCCACCACCCGCCTCTGCCTGGAAGCCCTCCTCGGCCTGCTGGCTGCGCCGCCCTTTCCCATCCGGACCATGCTCGACCTGGGGAGCGGCACCGGCCTCCTCGCCATCGCCGCCGCCCGCAGGGGGGTGGAGGCGGTGACCGCCATCGACCACAACACCCTGGCCTGCGAGCTCGCCGCCGCCAACGCCGCGCGCAACGGGGTCGCCGGCCGGGTGCGGGTGCGGCGGCTCGATCTGCGGCAGGAATGCCCGGACACCCGGGTGGACCTCGTAGTGGCCAACCTCTACCGGACCCTTCTCGAAGGGCTGTTCCAGAACCCGGAATTCTGGCACGCCCGGCGCCACATCATCTCCGGCTTCGTGCCGGCCATGGAGGCCGACCTCCTCGCCGCCCTCCCCGCCCGCGGCTTGAAATTCCTGGCGCGCGGGCGAAAAGAGCTGTGGTGCCTCTGGGAGATCGAAAGCAGTAACAAGTGACAAGTAACGAGTGACACGTTAAAACCTGCTCTCATCATCTGCTACTGGCCACCCCTCACCTGTCACCCGTCACCGTCTATCAATGGATCTTCACGATTTCTTCTTCGCCCCTGTCCCGGCCAAGCTTGCCATGGCCCTGGACCTCCATGCCCGCTTCGGCGCCCGGTTGGCAGCCGCCCCTCCGGTCGTCTTTCTGATCGCCAAGATCGAGGAGGCCGCCGCCGGGCTGCAGCAGGCCATGGATGCCATGGCCATGGCCGCCCTGTGCCGGGAATGCGGGAGCCGGCCGGCCGGGGGTTGCTGCAGCCTGGAGATGGCCAACGAAACCGATGCCGTCCTCTTTCTCGCCAACCTGCTCCTGGGGGTCCCGGTGACCGTGCAGCGGGAGGACGGCCGGGAATGCTCCTTCCTCGGGCCGCGGAGCTGCATCCTGCGGCTTAAGCCCATCTTCTGCCTCAATTACAACTGCGCCGCCATCCGCACCGGCAACACCCCATCGGCAATGGCCGCCCTGGAGCGGGCCGCCGGCCGGCTGCTTACCCTCCAGACCGAGCTGGAAGCGGCCATTCTGGAGCAGCTGCTCTCTACAAACGAGTTAGGTTAGCAAATAGAATCCTGTCACTATACGCCACGGCAAAAAAGAAAGGAGTTGCCTCACCAGCATTCGTGTATTACCATTTTCTAAAATCGGTAATACATGGAGGCACCTCATGGCCACGACCACCGCAACCGTCAAGGGGCAGGTCACCATTCCCGCCCCTCTGCGGAAAAAGCTGAACATCCACCGGGGAACCAAAATTTCCGTCAAGGAGCAAGATGGGAAGATTATCATGGAGCCCTTGCCGGAAGACGTGCTGAAAGCCGGGCGCGGCATCTTGAAGACCAAAGGGCGGGCGGTGAAACGGCTTTTGCAAGACCGCCAGATCGAAGCGGATCGATGAAAAACTACGTCTTCGACAGCTATGCCATCCTTGCCTTTCTCGAAGATGAGCCAGGCGCCGATCTTGTGGAGAAGGCCCTGAGGGACGTTGCAGACAATAAGACGGAAGGGTTCTTATGCGTGATCAACTGGGGCGAAATTTACTACACGATCCTGCGGGAGCAGGGCGAAGCCGCGGCCGAGGAAATTGCAGAGCTGTTGAGCCATTACCCTTTGCAGATCATTGAGGCGGACCAGCAACTCACCAGGAAGGCGGCAAAGCTGAAGGGCGAGCACCGGATCGCCTATACCGACTGCTTTGCCGCGGCCCTTGCCATCCAGCGCCAAGCGGTCGTCCTCACCGGCGATCCGGAATTCAGGCAGCTGGAGAACGAGGTCAATATTGCCTGGCTGGGGTGACCTTGACGCCAAGCTGGTTCGCAAGGCTGAAGGGCTTGGCAATTCCCGTCACCTGTCACTTGTCACCCGTCACTGAAAGCGGCCCCACCAGGGCCGCGATCCGCTCCCCTTCCTTGATGATGTTGGCCAGGAGCAGATTTTGCTCGGGCGGCATCGAGTGGCCCAGCTCGTCGGTGAGCAGCTGGGCGTAGTTGATGATGCCGTTGCACATGTTGTTGATCTCCAGGGCCAGGTTGGCATCCGCGCCCTCGCCCGCCGGCAGGCGGTCTCCCTCCCGCGCCCCCATGGCCCTGATCCGGGCCGCGGCCAGCTGCGCCAGAAGGAGCAGCAGCTCGATCTCCCTCAGGCCGAAGCTTTCCGGCTCAAGGGAGTAGAGGTTGACCACCGCGAGCACCTCGCCGCCGCCCATGGGCACCGCGGCGCAGCTCACCTCCCCCTCGGCGAGCGGCGTGTTCTTGACCGGCCCTTTGGGCAGGCCCGCCAGGATGTTCCGCCGCACGACCGGCCCGCCGTTCCGCAGGGCGGCCAGGGCCTGATCCTGGCCGCCATCGTGCTCCCCGGCCGCGCTGAGGAGCACGGCCATGCACTCCTTGCACTCCCTGCCGGTCATGGTAGTCGAGCCGTCGGCCGCCACCGGCAGCAGGCCCTCGCCCTCCCGTTCCGGCACCCCCACCCAGACCAGGCAGTAATCCGGGTTGGCGAGCAGCGCTTTGCTCATCCCCAGGTAGAGGTCGTCCACTCCCAGGTCGGCGGCCAGCACCTTCAGCACCTCCCTGCTCATTTGCAGCAGGTTCTGCCGGCCGGCGCCCTCCCTTTCGAGCCGGCGGATCTCCCCGAGCAGCTCGGCGGTGGCGGCCGCCAGGGTCCGGACCTCGTGCCAGGACCCGCTGTCCGCGAGGGTCTGCCGTTTTCCTTCCCGCACCTCCCGGACCTGCCGCAGGAGGAGAAACAAGGGCTTGGCAAGCCGCCGGTAGCCGGAGAACAGCAGCAGGGTCAGCCCCACCACCGCCAGGGCGAGGATGCCGATCACCGTTGTCTGGAAATCGATCACCTGCCGCTTGGCATGCTCCAGCACCATGTGGTCGAAGAGCACCAGCCGCTCTCCCAGGTTGCGGGTGAGCTCGTTCAGATGCCGGGATTCCGCGGACGAGATGGTTTCCCCCTGCAGGTTGCGGAGCAGGAGCATCAGGCCGGGCAGGTCCACCTGACTGGCAAACGCCAGCTTATAGTCGTCAGGGACGAAGGGGTTGGCCATCATCCGGGCGAGGTCGGCATGGAAGGCCTCCACTTCACCCGAAACCGGCTGGAGCCTGGCCGGCCCGCCGTTGACGATGGACTCAAGGATGTGCTCGCGGATGACGGAATACTGGAAAAGGAGCTGCCCGCTCTGGCCGATGATCTCCTGCTGATGGCGCTGGAGCTGGTATTGGCGGATGCCCAGGGCAAGCATCCCCGCGAGGAGGAGAGTGACCAGGGCCACCGTGACCGAGAGGGTCTTCTTGAGGGGAAGGATCATGGGATCCGCCTTCCTGGATGATGCTTTCAAAACCGAACGTCGAACATCGAACGTTCAACGTCCAACACCGAATGTGAACGGCCCGGTTTTCGGTTTGCTTCTCCTTCATTCACAATTCGATGTTGGACGTTCGATGTTCAATGTTCACCGGGGTTTCTCACCCGGGGTATTTCCCGGCCTGCCCCTTCCAGGTATAGAGAATGGGGAGCCGGGCCAGGATGGCGCGGTAGACCACGATGTAGGTGGCGTACACCGTCAGGACGATCAGCACTTCCCGCCACGCGGGGACCTCCTTGTACAGCTTCCAGTTGAAGGCGATGAGGGCCGTGTTGATCCGGTTGAGGGCGATGCCGAACACGCCCATAAAGGCGGCGACCCGGGCCAATCCCGGCCTCTGGTTGCGGATGGCGGAGGTGAAGAGGATGAGCGGCACCACCACCCCCACGGTCAGCTCGAACAGGTAATATTCGCCCCAGCCGGTGAAGAGATAGCCCCACTTGTTGCCATGGGCCACCGCCAGGATCTTGATGATGAGGTAGGTGAACATGGCCAAGGATGCGCCCTTGGCCAGGCCCAGGGTGAGCGGGTCGAGGCTGTTCTTGAAGGTGTCGTCCATGCGCCAGCGCATGAACCACTTGGCGAGCGTGCTCACCACGATCAGCATGCAGAGGCCGCCGAAGACCGCCGAGGTGAGGAAATGAATCCATTGGAACTCCGGTGAATACCACAAGGGGTGGACCTTGCCGGGGGCATAGGTGAAGAGGGCCCCCAAGGCGCCCTGGTGCAGGGTGGAAAGGATGATGCCGGCGATGGTCAGGCCGAGGGAGACGCTCTTGATCACCTTCTTGGGTTGTTTCATTCCCAGCCACTCGGAGGCGGCCGGAACCAGCTCCGCGACCTGCACCGAAAGATAGGTGGCGACATGCCAGGCCACGAGGAACAGGACCGCCGCCGGCCCCAGGGAGACGAACATGGGGTAGATCAGCCGCCAGGGCTGGCCCAGGTCCACCTGGAGGAACATGACCGCGAAAAAATAGCCCAGGAGGCCGTTGAGCAGGCCCAGCCGCTCGATGGGCTTGAAGTCCTTGCGGCCGAACAGCTCCACGGTGGTGCCCATCATGAAGCCGGAGGCGGAAAGGGGAACCATCGTGAAGAGCCCCCAGGCCAGGAACAGCCCCCAGGGGTAATCGTAGGAGGCGTGGGTCACGTAACCGAGCCCTTTGACGAACCGGAGCACCACCACCGGCACCCCGACCACGTAGATCGCGGCCAGCAGCCAGTTGAAGGGGTTCCGCACCAGGGTTTTCATGTATTGCTCCGGGGTCAGACCCAGCAGCAGTTTCTCCTTGATCGACCAGCTGCCGCCGCCGTTCGGCTTGATCAGCGAATCGACCGGAATGGCGACGCCTTGTCCGACGAAGCGCTTCATGGCTTCACCCCCTTTTCGTTCTTATTTTGTTCTTCTTTCGCAGCCTCCTTGCGGGTGGCCAGCAGATGGAAACCGGTGAACAGGGCGGGCCAGATGGTCAGCACCATGGGCACCATGGCCAGGAACTCCTTGACGTTGGCCAGGATCGGCTGGTTGCCCAGGGTGGTGTCGAAGCCGACCTGGTTGAAATCCACCCCGGAGAGGTACATCCAGGAGGTGCCGCCCACTTCCGTTTCGCCGTAGAGGTGATCGATGTATTTGCCGGGGTTGTTGCGGATGCGCTCGTGGCCCAGCTTGATGAGGTCCTTCCGCTTGCCGAAGGTCATCACTTCCTGGGGGCAGGCCTCGACGCAGGCGGGCGGCCGGCCGAATTTCAGCCGGGTGTCGTAGCACATGATGCATTTCTTCACCACCGGGTTGGTGGCGCTCGAATAGCTGTAGGCCGGCACGTAGAAGGGGCAGGCGACCATGCAGGTCCGGCAGCCGACGCAGACCTTGGGATTGTAAATCACCGCCCCTTCCGGCGTCTTCGTGTAGGCGTTGACGAAACAGGCGGTGAGGCAGGTGGGCTCCTGACAGTGGTTGCACTGGAATTTCCGGAAGACCGGCCCCTTTTCGGTATCGTAGCGGTTCACCACGGTGTAGGCCTTTTCGGTGGTGCGCCGCTTCTGCCCTTCGGGGCCCCGTTCGTCGAAGACCGAATAATCGTTGAAAGGCTTGTCGGGCGCGGGCAGGTTCTGCTCGTGGTTGCAGGCGGCCTCGCAGGTCCGGCAGCCGATGCAGCGGGTGAGGTCCACCAGCACCCCCATGCTGTCAGGGTAGCCCTCGAAGGATTCGCTCGCCGCGGCCTTCCGGCTCATGGTCAGGGCCGCCGCCCCGCCCAGCAGACCGCCCTTGAGAAATTTTCTGCGGTTGAGCTTGTTCATGTCAGTCACCTCTTCCGATCGAGATCGGAATCGTTCTCGGTTTTTATCCTCGTGGCCGTTGTCGTAATCGACTTCGATTCTCGATTACGATTGCGGCAACGATGGCTCCTCCCTTTCAAAATCAATGCTCGGTCCCCTCCGCGTGCGGGACGGGCGCGTACTGACCGGCCCGGTAGAACGCCTCTCCGGCCTGGGTCATGGCGTGGCAGTCCTGGCAGCCGGTCGGCCCGCCGGACTCCCGGTGGCAGCCCAGACACCTCAGATGGTAGGCCGCTTTGAGCCCGGGCTTGTCACGATGATACCGGTTGACGTCCTGCGCCAGCTCCTGGAGATACTTCGCCCCGAACCGCTCCGCCGGGTGGCAGTCGCGGCAGGCGACCGCACTGGCCGCGCCGCTGTGCGCATGGCAGCGGGCGCAGGTGGGCTCGATCTTGCCCGTTCCCAGGGTGTGGTGATGGCAGGTGGCGCAATCCCCCCCGGCTATCTCCACATGCGCGGAATGGTTGAAGCTGACCGGCTTGTAGAGCTTGGCCAAGCTGTCCAGCTCGACCGTCTCCGGCCCGGTCTCTGCCTTGGCGAGCGGCACGGCCAGAAGGGCCAGGGCCGCCGCCATCCCGGTGACCAACCTTTTTCTTTGCCACATTGCTGTTCTCCTCTTGTGATCTTGTGCACGGATCGCTTCGACCCCGATTTCCCGAAAGAACCGTCGCGTCGGACAAGGGAAATTGCACAAGGGGTGCCACACGGCGTGGCGAACCCCCAATCGGCACAACGGTAACGATGCACACGGTGGATAGGCTTCGGAACGGGTGACGCTCATCCACCCTTACTCCAGTTCTTTCCCTGAGGGACAGGGCTGGGGTGAGGGTGGTCAGCAGGAGTGATCTTGGGTCGCAGAGCAAAAATCAGGAGTGTGGCATGCCACAGATGTGTGGCCGCCACATGTGTGGCATGCCACACTGGGAGTGCAGCTTATCTCCGTTGGAAAATGTCGGCGCTCCCAGGTAGGGGGCGCCCCGTGCGCACCGGAACGATGCACCGAGGCGGGGCGCGGGGCGCGCCCTGCGGCTGTTTCCGGGGGGGTCTGGGGGCGGAATCGGGACGATCCGACGATCCCGATTCCGCCCCCGACACCGTTACGGGACAGGGGTGTTGCTGGAAGACTCGCTTCCGGCCGCCACCGGCACGGGCGAGGCCATGATCCGGTCCACCTCCGCCGCATCGATGGTCTCGTGCTGCAGGAGCGTGGCCGCGAGGTCGTGCAGGTAGGGCATCATCCCTTCGAGGAGGATGACCGCTTCCTGGTAGCAGTCGGCGATCAGCTGGTCGATCTCCCGGTCGATGGCCCGGCCGGTCTCCTCGCTGTAGCCGCCCTGGCGCAGGGTGCCGCCGAGGAGGAAGGCCTCCTCGTCCCGGCCGTAGGCGCGCGGCCCCAGGACCGGGCTCATCCCCCACTCGCATATCATCCGGGTGGCCAGGTCGGTGGCGGCCTGGAGATCGTTGCTCGCGCCGGTGGTGATCTGGTTGAAGACCAGCTCCTCGGCGGTGCGCCCCCCCAGCATGATCTTGATGCGGTTGGTGAGATACTCTTTCGAGTACGTGTGGCGATCGTCGAGCGGCATCTGCTGGGTCATGCCCATGGAGCGGCCCCGGGGGATGATGGTGATCTTGTGCAGGGGGTCCGCCCCGGGCAGCACCCGGGCGAGTAGGGCGTGCCCCGCCTCGTGGTAGGCGGTGGTGCGCCGCTCCTCCACGCTCACCACCAGCCCCTTGCGCTCGGTGCCCATGACGATCTTGTCCTTGGCCTCCTCGAGATCGGCGTCGTCCACCGCCTGCTTGGACTTGCGGGCGGCGAGCAGTGCCGCCTCGTTCACCAGGTTGGCCAACTCGGCGCCGGTGAACCCGGGGGTGACCCGCGCCACCCGGGAAAGCTCCACGTCCGGGGCCATAATCACCTGTTTTGCGTAGATGGCGAGGATCTCCTCCCGCCCCCGCACATCCGGGGCCAGGATGTTGATCTGCCGGTCGAAGCGGCCCGGCCGCAGGAGGGCCCGGTCGAGGACGTCCGGCCGGTTGGTGGCGGCCACCAGCACCACGTTGTCCCCGGTCCCGAAG
>JAJYKH010000092.1 GCA_021788685.1 Deltaproteobacteria bacterium
GGGTGGTTCTCGACCTCCATGCCGCGCCGGGCTGCCAGAACGGTTTCGATAACGGCGGGATCGCGGGGGTTTGCGAGTGGCATGCCAGCGAGGAATACATCCGGTTCTCCCTGGATGTGCTGGAGCGGTTGGCCCAGCGTTACGCCGCTCATCCGGCGCTGTACGGGATCGAGGTGCTCAACGAGCCGAGCTGGCAGATTCCCACCGACCTGCTGAAGCGTTTCACCACCGACGCCTATCACCGCATTCGGCGCCATTGCCCGCCCGAGCGGGTCACGGTGGTTTTCCACGACGGGTTCCGCCACTGGCGGGAATATGAAGGCTTCCTCCAGGAGCCGGAGCATCGCAACGTGGCCCTCGATATCCACCGCTATCAATGTTTCGACAAAAGCGACGTCGATCTGGACATCTTCGGCCATATCCGCAAGAGTGCCGTGGACCTGCGCCGCGAGGCGGACGAGATCATCCGTGAGTCGGGCTATCAGGTTTACTGCGGCGAATGGAGCCTGGGGATGACGCTCCAGATGGTTGCCCTCTGGTCGGAACAGACGTTCAACCATGCGCTGAGGGAAATGGACGAGTTTCAGATGGCGGCCGCCTATCGGGGGTACGCCGCGGCCCAGTTGCTGAGCTTCGAAAAATACGCCGGCTGGTTCTTCTGGACCTATCGCACCGAGACCAGACCGGAATGGTGCTATCGGGATTGCGTGGATCAGGGGCTCATTCCGGACATGGGCAAACCGAGGCAGCTCACCCGAATCCGTGTGCTGATGGAACAGGCCGAAAATGAATGGTGACCGACGACCTCACCCTGATCACCGGCAACACCCGGCACTTTGCAAGAATCCCGGACCTCGCCGTCGAAAACTGGCTGGTCTGAACGGTTTCCAGAAGCCCCATGCACATGGGCGTCACCCGCCCCCCGGCGGACAGAGGTTCTACTTCAACTCCTTGATCCGCTTGATCCAGCCTTTCGCGTGCTCTCTGGCCGCCCGGTAGAGCTCGGCATCCGAGAGCTCACCCCTCTGGTAGCGCTCGATGAACGCGCTATGGGCCTGGCGGTCGTACAGGCCCGGAATCCCCATCTCCCCGCACCCCTTCTCCCAGATGAACCAGGCCCGCTCCTCGGTGTGGCTGCCATACCGCTCCGCCTCTGGGGCGTACGGCCACTCCCTCCTTTCTTCGGCCATGGTCAGCCGTCCCTCAGGCGGGACCGCCGTTTCGTAAGGGGTGCCGGGGTGCGCGGCGGGCGCGCGCCGCTCCTTCGCAAGCCGCCTCCCGAGCGAGAGCATCTCTTCGTAGGAGGCGCCGAGGTACTCGGCGAAGATGGCCCGCTTGCTTTCGGGAATGGGGATCCGCCCTTTCACATAGTCGTTCATCCGGGACCGCTTGATGCCGAAGTGGTCCGCCATCAGGCCCTGGGTGCCGCGGGGCCTGCCCGCGAGGACCTGCTCGAGGGCCAGGCGATAGAGCTCTCGTACATTCATGCCGCTCAAAATACCCAAGAGAAGGGATATTTTCTATTTCCATTATCTTGGGTATAAAATGGCTTGACTATACCCAATCGTATGGGTATAAGTGGGCATGGTGCCATGAGCCGCTTCGGGTACGGACATCTGAGATACTTTTCCGACCTCGTTGGTGAAAAGCCATCGCGGTTCAGCGATTTCGTTCACCGCCGGGTGGGTGTTTCCGTGAAGAAGCTGCGCCATTTCAAGGAGAGCCTGGGTCTCCCCCTGGATGTGCTGGCCGATGCGCCGGCCCATGAGCTGATCGCCAGGTTGGAAGCGAAGCACCCGGACAACCGGCCGGAACGGATGGCATCGAGTGCCAGCGGATAGATGGGGAGGGCGAATGATCACGAGCGAAGGAGCAGCGGATGGCTGCGAAGCGGCCGGCCAGGAGCAGGGCCTCCGGGCCGAGGACTTCCGGGAGCTGAACGGAAGGCTGGCCGCGGCCAAGCAGGCCCTGACCCGGAAAATCGAGAGGGAGCTGGGGGAGATCTTCCTGGAGGTCACCCGTCTGCACGGCGATGTCAGGGTCCGCCGGGAGGCCTACCAGGAGATCGCCCGGCTCCGGGCCGAGAACGCCGAGATGGAAACCCGGCACCTGGACGATCTCGAAACCATCCGGCACCTGCAGGCCCAGCTCAAGGCCTGCCGAAGCGAAAAACCGCTTCCTTACCTGAGAAGGGTTTCCACCTGACTTTCCCAGGCCAGGGGCTCCTCCTGGAAAATAGTCTTGATGTGAGCCATCGCTCCCGATGTCACCCCCGGTCACCGACAATCCCCGGCCCTTTGCAAGAATCCCGGACCTCGCCGTCGGAAACTGGCTGGCCTGAAGAGTCCCACTCACCCGCGCAGCGCCCTGCCACAACCAACCCCTGTTCCCGCCTCGATAACCGAACCTTCCAGCCGCAGATCTCTGCTGGGTACAGCAGTTTTTCTCCAGAAGGGAGGCATCCGAACGCCAAAATGGCGTACCATGTCCCTAGGAACTACCATTCGCACCGAAACCCAACCCAAGGAGGACCAGGACCATGATCACGCTTCCCGATCTCCCGTACCCAACCAACGGACTGGAGCCCCACATCAGCGCCAGGACCCTGGAATTCCACCACGGCAAGCACCATAAGACCTACGTCGACACCGCGAACAAGCTCCTCGCCGGGACCAGCCTGGCCGGGAAAAGCCATGAAGAGATCATCCGCACGACGGCCGGCGATTCCTCCAAGACGGCCATCTTCAACAACGCGGCCCAGGCCTGGAACCACGCCTTCTACTGGCAGTGCCTGAAGCCGAGAGGCGGCGGCCGGCCCACCGGCGAGGTCGCCCGCCTGATCGACGACGCCTTCGGCGGCTTCGACAAATTCGTCGAGGGGCTGAAGAACGCCGGCACCACCCAGTTCGGCAGCGGCTGGGCATGGCTCGTTGCCAGCGGCAACCGCCTGGAGATCCTGAAGACCCCCAATGCCGAGAGCCCCCTCCATCACAACAAGACGCCGCTCCTCACCGTGGACGTGTGGGAGCACGCCTACTACCTCGATTACCAGAACCGCCGCGCTGACTACCTGGCGGCCGTCATCGACAAGCTGATCAACTGGGAGTTCGTGAACGCCAACCTGGCGAAGGCGAGGGAGGAGGAGGCCGTCTTCACGGCGTGAAGGATGGGGGGCTGCAGGCGGGCCTTGACCCGGCGGTCCGGAAGGTCAGGTCGTCGGGGCCTCGTTTCCTGCCCTTCCCGCCCGGATCAGGTCTTCCATATCGCAGGAGAGGGCGCGGGCGAGCTTCACCAGCAGCTCCACGCTGGGCGAGCGCTTGCCGTTCTCGATCTGGGAAAGGGCCGCCCTCGACACCCCGCAGGCTGCGGCCAGGGCGGCCAAGGTGAGCCCCCGGTATTCGCGCCAGACCTTCAGGGGATGCTCCTCGGTCGCCAGCCGCTTCACGAATTCATACGGGTAGGTTTCCTCGCCGGTCGCGATGGCTGCGGCGACGGCCCGGGCCTCGCTCAAGTCCTCCAGCTCTTCCAGCCGGTCGAGGAGGGCTTGCCATTCCCCGATGGGAACGACCGCGTATTCCGGGGCGCCGTTGTGCTCGATGATCTGGACCTTCATTTGTAAACGTCTCCCCTCGGGCCTATTTTCAGGACGAAAATGATGAGATGGTGGTCGACGATCTCGCAGATCGCCCGCCAGCCCCCGACCCGCAGCCACCAGAACGGGGAGCCCTGCAAGGGCTTCCAGTCGCCGCGGTAGGCAGCCGGGGCGGTCAGCTCCCTATCGATCCGGTCGGCAATGGTTGGGAGCATGCTGGCCCTGGCCTTGAGGGCCTGCTTGCTGAACCGGATGGTGTACATGAGCTGATGTTAACTAAAAGATGACAACGTCAAGAATGTTGTTAACTGTATATCTGGCGAGTCACCCTCCGAGTTTCTTCACCTTGTCCCCGATCCGGGTCGCCTTCTCGCACTGGGACCCCTGCTTGGGGTTGCAGTCGATGAGAATCCCCATCACCGTGTCCGCAGTCTTGTAGCAGCGGGCATCCTCCAGCCGGCCCAGGATGTCGGACATCAGGCGGTTGAACTGCTGGCACTGCTCGAAATCCGACGAGGCGCGCTGGTGGAGAAGGGAGGCCTTCTGTAGGTCGGCGGCGATGTCGGGGGGGATCTTTTCAGCCATGGGTCGGAGTTCCTCGAAATGCGGCAGGGGCATCGGTTATGGATGCTGCCCCTGTGGGTGGCTTCAATGGCGGCGAGCAGGGGGAAGGCTCTGGTCAGGTGCGGACTCCTTGCTTCATGGGAAGGCGGGGGCTTGCTCACTCCTGCCAGGAAATCGCGGCCACCGGGCACTCGGCGATGGCCCTGGCGACGGCCTCCTCGGGGTCCCCGCCCGGATTGAGGACCAGGGCGAGCTTCTCCCGGTCCAGGGCGAAGGTGTTGGGGGCCGCCTCGGCGCAGAAGCCGCAGCCGACGCAGAGGTTCTGGTCCACCTCGGGGATCCTGCTGTTCATGTTGCGTGTGTCCTTTCCGGGGCCTGATCGCTCTCCCGGGGAGTGTCTTTTCCGTGGCCGGCAGGTCATCACAGCCGTTTGGGCGGGCCGAGTGAGACCTGGCCGCACCTCGTCACTTTAAACCGCCTCCCCCGGACCGGCAAGGGACCCCCCTGAAAATCGACATCGGCCGGGAGCGGACCGCCGTCACCCGGACCGCACCATTGCCGAGCTGCGGGAGCTCCGTCGGAGCCCATGCCCTGGCGGGAGCCATTCAGGAAATGATTGAGAAAGAATGGGCGCGGATGTCGTTGTGGTCGATGCCTCGGTGATCGCTTCCTGTCCGACTCGCCATGCGCTCGGGTTTTCCGCTTGCCACGCCGCTCTTTGCGAAGGGCCGGTGTCGAGCTGGTCGCCGCCGATCAGGGCCGAGAGTCTCTCGGCCGGTTCCCTCCTTTGAAAAGCTTTTCGAAAAATTCCCTCATCGCCTGCCACGACTGCCGGTCGGCCTCCGGATCGTAGGCGATGGGGATGTTGAACTTCCGGCCGAGGGCATCGGCCTGGGGATTGGTGAAGCTGTGCTTGGCGCCGGGATAGACGATGGTCCGGTAGTCGGCCCTGGCCGCGTCCATCTCCCGCTCGAAGGCCGAAACTTGCTCCGGGGGCACCATGGAGTCGGCCCCGCCGGTGAGGACGAGGATTTTCGCCTTCACCGCGCCCGGTTTGGCCGGCGCTCCGGTGGCCAGGGAGCCATGGAAGCTCACTACTCCGGCGAGGTCGGCCCCCGTCCGGGCCATGGCGAGCGCGATGCCTCCACCGAAGCAGTAGCCGATCGCCGCGGTCTGTCCGGGATCGACGGTGGGATGGCCTCTGAGGAGCGCAAGGGCCGCGTTGAACCGCTCCGTGGCCAGGGGCAGGTTCTCCCGGACTGCCGCGGCGAAGGTCCGGGCCTCCGCGGGATGGACGGCCTGCCGGCCCTCTCCATACATGTCCAGCGCCAGGGCGGTGTAGCCCAGGCCGGCCAGCATCCGGGCCCGCTTCCGGGCGTGCTCGTCGTGGCCCCACCACTCGTGGACCACCAGAATCCCCGGACGGCGGCCCTTCACGGCCCCGTCCCAGGCGAAGTATCCCTTCAGGGGGGTGGCCCCGGCACGGTAAACCGTCTCTTCCCCCTGCACAGCGGCTGTGGCCGGCGCGGCCTGGGCAAAGGCCAAGGGCAGAATAGAGGCAAAGAGGATGCGCGGCATACGGACCTCCGTAGGGTGGATGTTTTTTTTATTGTACACCAGGGAGGGGCCGGGAATGGCGGGATGCGCGCCTTCCGCCCCGTGGCGGCAAGAGGCGCCAGGGTGGATGACAAGCTGAAGGCCTGGTTAGCCCTGAACGGGGCCGCCTAGAGAGCCGGTTCAAGGGACCAGCCGGATATCGTCCAGGTGGATCACCCGGGGCGCCTCCAATTTCTCCGCGAAGATCACCACCTGGGTCAGCCGCGAGAGGTCCAGCTTCCGGCCTGCCGGGGCCTGCTCGATCTCGGATATCGGGATGCGGAGGTCGTTCCAGCCCGGGACGAGGCGGAAGGCGCGGTTGAACCGGTCGCGGTAGCGGCCCCCCCGGCGCTCGTGCGCTTGGTCACGGATGGAAAGGGTGATCCGCAGTGCCCCCGGACCGGGGTTGTGGATGCTTAAGACGAAGGCGGAGTACCCCCGCCAGTCGCCGAAGCAGCGGGTGAGGGCGGTGCCGCTGTACGGCTCCGTCCCGAGCGTCACCCGGAGCGAACCGCTGCCGTGCCTTGCCAACGTCCGGTCGATGGTGCCGGCGGTCCAGCGGTCCGCCTCCAGGCGGCTTTCGAAGTCCCCCAGAACCGGGAAGCTCCGGGCGGCCTGGCTCATGTCCCAGAGGGTGAGGGCCGGGGAGGCGTTGCCGAGCGCCGCCAGAGCGATAGCGGCGATGCGGCCCCCGGCCAGCAGCCGCCGGTCGAGCTCCCGCCGGACCGGGGCCAGGAAGAGGAGGCCCAGGAGTCCGCCAACCAGATCGAGACCCAGGTCGGCCCAGGAGGCGGTGCGGCCGAACCGGGGCTGGATCAGCTCGATGGCGCCGCCCACGGCGAGCACCACGATGAGGACGATGCCGAGTTGGAGAGGGGGCGGCCGGCGGGCCGCCCGCGGCAGGAGGGCGAGACCCCAGGCGAGCAGCCCGAACCAGCCCAGGTGGGCGAGATTGTCCAGCTGGGAAAGGGGGCTGGCCGGCGCCTGCCCCCAGCTCGTGAAGAAGAAGGGGAAGACGGCCAGGAGCGGCAGAAGGAGGAGTTTCTTCGGAAGCGATGGCATGTCTGAGCGATGCCGAATCATGTGGGGAGCTCATGCTCTTTCATTTGCTCGGCAGAAATGTCATTATCCGCTATCCTTTGTCCATTATCAATTATCCCTTATTCATTCTCCATCCTCGCATCCTGACCATGAATCCGAATCCCCCCCTTCCCATCGATGCGGCTCTGCCGGAGCTGAAGCGCGCCCTGGCGGGGCGGGACGCGGCGGTGCTCCAGGCGCCGCCCGGGGCGGGCAAGACCACCCGGGTGCCGCTCGCCCTCCTCGGGGAGGAATGGCTGGCCGGCCGGGGGATCGTCATGCTCGAGCCGCGGCGGCTGGCGGCGGCCAATGCCGCCCGCTACATGGCCGGGCTCCTCGGGGAAGAGGTGGGGCAAACGGTGGGCTACGCCATCCGCTTCGAGCGGCGGGTCTCGGCCGGAACCCGCATCGAGGTGGTGACCGAGGGCATCCTCACCCGGCGGCTCCAGGCCGACCCCTCGCTCGACGGCATCGGCCTGGTCATCTTCGACGAGTTTCACGAACGCCATCTCACGAGCGACCTGGCCCTCGCCCTCTGCCGGGACGCCCAGCTCGGGCTGCGGGAGGACCTCCGGCTCCTGGTCATGTCCGCCACCCTGGACGCCGGCCCGGTGGCCCGGCTGCTGGGGAACGCCCCCCTGGTGACCTCCACCGGCCGCTCCTTTCCGGTGGCGATCCGTCATTTGCCCGCCCCCATGCGAGGGCCGGCCCCGGCCGAGACCGCGGCGGCGGTGCGGCAGGCCCTCGCCGAAACCGAGGGGGACGTCCTCGTTTTCCTCCCCGGCGTCGGGGAGATCCGCCGCTGCGCGGGGCTGCTGGCCGGCGCGCCCGAAACGGCCGGGGTCCGGATCTGCCCCCTGTACGCCGACCTGCCCTTTGCCGAGCAGGAGGCGGCCATCCTGCCCGGCGGCCGGCGGAAGGTGGTCCTTGCCACCAATATCGCCGAGACCAGCCTCACCATCGAAGGGGTGCGCACGGTGGTGGACAGCGGCCTGGCCCGCCGGCCCCGCTTCGACCCGGCGGCCGGGGTTTCCCGCCTGGAGACAGTGCGCATCTCCCGGGCGAGCGCCGACCAGCGGGCGGGCCGGGCGGGGCGCCTCGCGCCGGGGGTCTGCTACCGCTTGTGGACCGAAGCGGAAGAGGCGGCCCTCCTGCCCTTCACCCCGCCCGAGGTCCGCACCGCGGACCTCGCCCCCCTGGCCCTGGAGCTGGCCCGATGGGGCGTGGCCGATGCCGGCTCCCTGGCCTGGCTCGATCCCCCTTCCGCGGGGGCCCTGGCCGGGGCCCGGCGGCTGCTCGCCGCCCTGGGCGCCCTGGACGGCCAGGGGCGGCTCACCCCCTTGGGCGAGGAGATGGCCCGGCTCCCGGTCCATCCCCGGCTGGCCCGGCTGCTCGCCGCCGCCCGGGCGGGCGGGGAGCCGGCCCTGGGTTGCGACCTCGCGGCCCTGCTTTCCGAACGTGACCTCTGCCGGCGCGACGTGCCCCCGCGGCCCACCGACAGCGACCTCCTCGACCGGCTGAAGCTGCTCGCTGCCTGGCGGCGGAAAGAGCGGCTGCCCGACTGGGCCGAGCCCGCCGCCTGCGCCACGGCCGACCGGGCCGCCCGCCACTACGCCGGGGCGCTGGCCTCGACTTCGAAGAAGGCAAGCAAAGATGAACCGCTGCCGGCCCGCATCGCTCGGCTGCTCGCCCCGGCCTTTCCCGACCGGGTGGCCATGGCCCGGGAGCCGGGGAGCGGCCGCTACCTGCTGGCCGGGGGGCAGGGCGCCGTCCTTTCTTCCCGCACCGGGGTCCGGGGGGCGCCGCTTCTC
>JAJYKH010000093.1 GCA_021788685.1 Deltaproteobacteria bacterium
GACAAGCCCGAGGAGAAAAGCGAGGGCGCCATCGCCAAGGCGACCCGGGTGAAGTCCCGCAGGCCTGGAAGAACTTCTGGATGCGGGCCCCGACCGCAAGTGGCACGACTACCCGAGGTCAAGACCATCGAGCAGTTCCTGACGGTAGTGGCGCGGGACGAGCATGGCTGCTTTTTCGGGTGACCTCTTCTTGAGACGCTCTCAGCTGCCGCTCCTTTTCATCATGCCTTTCACCCTCTCCGATATCGTTCCCTGGGGCCGGTCCTTTGAAGAATACCGGGCCATGTTCGCTCTGACGGAAGCCGACCTGGGCCGGTCCGTCCTCGGCTGCGGCGACGGGCCGGCCGCGTTCAATGCCGGGGTGAGCCGTCGGGGCGGGCGGGTGGTGTCGGTCGATCCCATTTACCAATTCAGCGCTGGCGAGATCCGGACGCGGATCGAGGCCACCTTCGAAACGGTGCTGGAGCAGACCCGGCGGAACGCGGCCACTTTCGTCTGGGACCGGATCGGCTCGGTCGAGGAGCTGGGCCGGGTCCGCCAGGCCGCCATGGACGAGTTCCTGGCCGATTACGAGGCCGGGCGGCTCCAGGGGCGGTATTTCGCTGCCGGGCTCCCCGCGCTGCCCTTTGTCGACTGTCAGTTCGACCTCGCCCTCTGCTCCCACCTGCTCTTTCTCTACAGCGAGCAGCTCTCCCTGTCCTTCCACGTCCTGGCCCTCCGGGAGCTCTGCCGGGTGGCGGCCGAGGTGCGGGTCTTCCCGCTCCTCGCGCTGGACGGCCGCCCCTCCCGCCACCTGGAAGGCGTCCTCGCCGCTCTCGGAAATTCGGGGCTGACTGCGGCCATCGAGCCGGTGGACTACGAATTCCAGAAAGGGGGCAACCGGATGCTGCGGATTAATAATCCTTAGAATCGTCAGGCAGTTGCTTTCCCCGTGCCCGCCGGTTGGGCCGGGAAGGGCAGAAGGGCGGCAAAATCTCGCCTTGCATCCCCCCCCGGCTTCGGTATAAGCATCAACAAACCTGTCGGAGCCAACCCTTTCGAAAAGGAGGCCCTATGGCCGCCCTCGAATCGTTGATCGCTACCCTCTCCGGCCTGGTGTGGGGGCCGCCCATGCTCGTCCTCCTGGTGGGCACCGGCCTGTACCTCACCATCATTCTCAAGGGCATGCAGTTCCGGGCTCTGCCCCACGCCCTGCGGCTCATCTGGCACAAAGAGGTCGGCACCGAATGCGACATCAGCCACTTCGCCGCCCTGATGACCGCGCTCGCGGCCACGGTGGGTATTGGCAACATCGTGGGGGTGGCCACCGCCATTTCCCTTGGCGGGCCGGGGGCGGTGTTCTGGATGTGGATGACCGGGCTGGTCGGCATGGCCACCAAGTATTCGGAGGCGGTGCTGGCGGTCAAGTACCGGGAAAGGGGCGAGCACGGGATGCGCGGCGGCCCCATGTACTACCTGGCCCACGGGGCGGAGCTCCCCAAGCTGGGCTGGATCTTTGCCCTGTTCACCGCCCTGGCCACCTTCGGCATCGGCAACATGACCCAGGCCAATGCCGTGGCCACCATCTTCAAAGCCTCCTTCCATATCGAGCCCCAGGTCACCGGCCTGGTGCTCATGGTGCTCACCGGCCTGGTGATCCTGGGCGGCATCAAGTCCATCGGCCGGTTCACCTCCTTCCTGGTGCCCTTCATGATCGGGGGCTACACCATCACCGCCCTGGCTGTGCTGGGTCTCAACGCGGGCAAGATCCCGGGGGCCCTGGCCCTCATCTTCGGCCATGCCTTCTCCCCGACCGCCGCTACGGGCGGCTTTGCCGGGGCGGCGGTGGCCGCGGCCATGCGCTTCGGGATCGCCCGGGGCGTCTTCTCGAACGAATCCGGCCTCGGCTCGGCCCCCATCGCCGCGGCGGCCGCCCGCACCCGGGATCCGGTCAAGCAGGCGCTCGTGAGCATGACCCAGACCTTCATCGACACCCTGGTGGTCTGCTCCATGACCGCCATGATGATCCTCACCAGCACCTCCTGGACCCAGGGCATCGCCCCCGGGCAGCTCACCTCCGCCAGCTGCGGCGAAACCCTGGGTCAGGTCGGGGTGGTCTTTGTCGCCATCGCCACGGCGTTCTTCGCCTACTCCACCCTGATCGGTTGGAACTATTATGGCGAGAAGGCCATCGAATACCTGCTCGGACCCCGCTCCATCAAGCCCTACCGGGTGATCTTCGTGAGCGTGGTGCTGGTGGGTGCCACCATGAAGCTGGAGCTGGCCTGGAACTTCTCCGACCTGATGAACGGCATGATGGCCCTCCCCAACATCGTGGGGCTACTCCTGCTCTCCCCGGTGGTCAAGACGGAAACCGAGCGCTATTTCAGGGGCGAGAAAAGCCGGGCCGATGTCGGCCAGGCCGTCCCGGTCCAGAGTGATCCGAATTGACGACATCGAGAGACCCTCTGCTCCGATTGATCCTCATGCTCTGAGCAGTCCCCGAAACGACTTCTTCTCAAGGGCTCAGAATCACCCCAAACCGAACCGCTGTCCCGAGAGCGAATCGTATTCCTGCCACCGGACCAGTCTCCTCTTTCCCTCCCGGCCGCCCGGTCCGTATCATGGAGGGAGAGGCGGGTGGAAAAGGCAAGCGATCTCCCGCTTCTCACGCCATCGCGGGGAAGCCGGGAAGAGAATCGGCCCGCTCCCGGAATGACCCGCCCAAACGGAGAGGAGGCGACCATGGTCAAGACGGTTCTGGGTCTGATGGACACCTGTCAAGAGGCGGAAGAGGCGGTCCGCGAGCTGCTGGCGCGCGGATTCAAGCCGGAGGAGATCGGCGTGGCGGGAGCGGCCGAGGAACCGGGCGAAACGGCCGGCGAGCGGCCGCCCGGGGTCGAGCCCCTCCAGATCGAGAAATCGGCCGCAGGAGCGACCATCGGTGGGGTGGCCGGAATGGTGGCGGGGGTGATCACCGCCGCCATCCCAGGCGTCGGGCTCGTGATGGCGGCCGGCCCGGTGGGAACGGCCCTGGCCGGCGCGGGTCTCGGGTTCACCGCCGGAGGGATTATCGGCGCCCTGACCGGGACCGGGGCCTCGGAAGAGGAGGCCCATGCGTACGCGGAAGGATTGCGGCGGGGCGGGGTCCTGGTGACCGTCAGTGCCGGGGAGGAGCGGACGGAGTCGGCCGCGGCGATCCTGAAGCGGCACGGGGCCGTCGATATCGAACGCCTGGCCGCATCCTGGCGGGCGGCGGGATGGACCCGGTTCGACGAGCTTGCCAGCCCGGTCAGCGCCGAACGAGCCACCACAGCGGAGGAATTCCGCCGCCATTGCGAAAAGACCTATCCGGGCGAGGCATTCGAATCCTTCTGGTCGGCCTATGCCTTCGGGGCGGAAATGGCGGCGTCCCCTCGGTTCCGGGGTCGTTCCTGGCCGGAGGTCGAAGGCGAGGTCCGCCAGGAGTGGGAATGCTCGGTTGCCGCGCCCTGGGAGGAGTACGAAGAGGCGATCCGCTACGGCTGGGAGCGGAGGACGCGGGTCCCGGAAAAGGCCTGATGGCCGTTCGGGTGAGGCACTGCAAGCGGCGGATGAGCGGATCGGCCGGGATTTCCTCCTTTGTCATCGCGTTATCCTGGTGTAAAGTCACGCCGGAACCGACCAGCGCATCCGGGCCCCGGCCCGACTGACCAGGATTTTTCGCATGAAGCATCCTTCCCCGCCTCCTCCCAAGCCAGCCGGAGGCGCCCCCATCGACAAGCTGGCCTGGAAGCCGGGGAACGTCCTGTCTCCGGTGCCAGTGGTGCTGGTGAGCTGCGGCGGCGAGGGGGCCCGGCCCAACATCATCACCATCGCCTGGACCGGGAGCATTTGCTCCGATCCGGCGATGCTCTCCATCTCGGTGCGGCCGGAGCGGTATTCCTTCGGACTCATCGAGGCGACCCGGGAATTCGTGGTGAACGTCCCCACCAGCCGTCAGGCGAAGATCGTCGACTGGTGCGGGATGGTCTCCGGGAGCCGGGTGGACAAGTTCGCCGAGACCGGGCTGACCCCGGCCCCCGCCCTCCAGGTGGCCTGCCCCATCATCCTCGAGTGTCCCATCAACATCGAATGCCGCGTGCAGCAGCTCCTGCCGCTGGGCACCCACACCCTTCTCCTCGCGGAAATCGTCGCCGTGCAGGTGACCTCCGCCTTCCTCGATTCCAGGGGCAAGTTCCGCCTCGACCGGGCCGGTCTCCTCGCCTACGGCCTGGGGCAGTACTTCGCCCTGGGCCCCGAAATCGGCCGCTTCGGCTTTTCGGTGCGCAAGCCGAAACGCCGGCCCCGGAGCTGAGCCTCCTTCAGGCCGAGCGCGATCCGGCCAGGTGCTCCCGGAACCGGGCGGCCAGCCGGCGGTAGAGGGGCCTCCGGAAGGCTGCGGTCAGAACGAGCAGCTCTTCGAAGGGCAGCCACTGCCAGGCCCGGAACTCCCCCCCGGGGGCCACGTCGATCGTGGTGCTCACCCCGGAGTATCGGAACAGGAACCAATACTGCACCTGTCCCCGGCCGGTCTTCCCGCTGTGGAATTTCGGCGGCAGCTCATAGACCAGCGGCTCCGGGTAGGCATCGAGAAGCGCGAGCCCGGCGGCCGGGAGCCCTGTTTCCTCCTCCGCCTCCCGAAGGCCAGCCGCGAGGGGCTCTTCCCCGGGGTCCAGGCCCCCTTGAGGGAGCTGCCAGGCCCCCGGGGTATCGGCTCGTTCCAGGGCCAGCACCAATCCCTGCCGGTCGATGATGACCGCGCCTGCTCCGGCGCGGAAAAACTGCGACTGGTGCATGCTTCCCTCCAAGAATCATTCAAGAGATGCCGAGCAACCGTGTCCGGCTCATTCATACCAGCTCCCGGTGCCGGAAACAACCGACAGGGGGATTACCGCTCCGATACAGCAGAAGAACCGCCCGGCTTCGTTGCCGATGGGGCTTGATGGTCAGTCGGGCGGGAGATCCGCGAGCCGGAGGCCGCCCTTTTCATTCCCCATAATAAACGCTCCCTGTTGCACTGGCACGCCCCTTGCTGTTTACAAAGGCCGGCGCGAGGAAACTCCCACGCAGGAAGTAAAGGATCATAATCGCTGATCCAAGCCCCTGCTGGCAATGCAACGGATTTCAAGCGGGCTCCCCAGGGCGGAGGAGGAATTCAGGATACGCCACTTTTTTAAGGGAACCGCACCTCCTCTAAAAACTTTTTAAGGGAGTTTGCTTCTCGTCACCCTGCGGTGGCGATCACCATCCAGGCCAACAAAATATTCCAGGTACTACCGGGCCGGATGGCATGAGCCTCTCGACCCGGCGGCAGGGCGCCGGCCTCACGGGGCCGGGGAAGAAGAATCAAGGGTACGGGAGAGCACGAATATGCAGCAAGGGCAGCAACGGTTCGAAATCGCCGGTGGCGCACCGGCGATGAAGGTCCTGACCGGCGGCCGCCACAGCCCCGACCTGGAAGGGGTGAAAAAAGGGCTGGCCGATTACATCGCGGTCGTTGAGACCAGCATGCTGGCCACCGGCCGCGCAGACGAGCGGGGCCACTACCAGCAGCATCTCGCCGTGGCCGCGAGCATGTTTGCAGCCCTGGAGAAGGAGCGTTCGGGGGAACGGCTCCAGGAGCTGCTATCCGCCGAGCGGCGGGCCTATGGCTTGGCCCTGCTGTCCGGGCCGGCAGCGGAGACGGCAGAAGTAGCTTTTGCCGCTTTTGCCGCCCAAGCGGAAAAGGCGGTGAAGGCACCGGCGCCTTCGGCGGTGCCTGCCGCGGGAGAAAGGAAAGAGAAGATGAAGTCGAAAGAGGAAAAGAAACGGTACGAGGTGCGGTTCGAGCTCTTCCCGCCGCACGACGCCAACACGGTGACCTACCAGGTCTTCACCACCATGGGGCCCACCAAGGCCATCGTCATCGCCACCCAAAGTCATCTGGAGCGAAAGGGCGACCCGATCCACCGGGTCGTGACGTTCAAGCCCCTGGCCGGGGACGCGCCCGGGAAGCACGATCTGGTGGACCGGCTGGAGTTTTAATGTCCATTCCGAAACGGTCTTTTCGCCCGATTGCTGTGTTGCTGAGGCAACTGGAAATGCTCACGTACAGGTACACTCGGCTTTCCAGGCGCCTTCGCGTCTTGCACGCGAACGAAAACCCTCGTTTCGGGAGGAACACGATTCTGGCCCTCATGATCGCCAGCACAGAATAAAGGAGATGAACGGCCGGGACGCGAAGAACGTTTCGAGGGAATATCCCCAGGAAATCCCATCCCCTTCCCTCAACTGTTCCTTCGAGACCCTTCGCGCCCGGCCGGTTCATACCTTTCAGGCGCACCCAGCCGCCGCTTTCAGCTGGCGCATCCGTCTGGATGAAAATCCCTCCTGACCACCGGCTCGCCTTCTCTCGTAACAATCAAAAAGTAGCTGAAACGCATCGGGTGTGCTACCTATGCGCGGTGGGCAGTTTTTTCTACCCCTCCCAAAGAAGCCCAGCTGCCCCGGGAGCACCACCAGCCGCCCCTGATTGAAAGAGCCTTCACAGGTCCCGCATCGTACTGAAAAAATAGGCGCTCTTCCTTCCGACCATGTCCTGGTTCGTCTACATCGTCCGCTGCGCGGACGGCTCCTTTTACACCGGCATCGCCACCGATCTCGACCGGCGGGTGCGCGAGCACAACGAGGATGATCGCCTGGGGGCCCGCTATACCCGCGGGCGGCGGCCGGTGCGCCTCGCCTACGCCGAGCCTGCTGCCTCGCGGGCCGCGGCGGCGCGGCGGGAGCACGCCATCAGGAAGCTTCGCCGGCAGGAGAAGGAGCGGCTGGCCGCGGGCTGGCGACCCGCCTGAGGGGCGCCCGGTTTTCCGGGCGTGACAAGGCGGCGAGCTCTGCGCCCAGTCCGGGAAGCGGTATAATGAAGGAGACCCTCACGCCTCCTCCCTGGAGCGAGCGGCCATGAAGAACCACAAATCCTTCCTCTCCACCACCTATCGGACCGCCCGACGCATCGTGGTGGCCGTGGTCGGGACCACCCTGCTCGTCATCGGCCTCTTCATGATCGTTCTTCCCGGGCCGGCCATGGTGGTGATCCCCCTCGGCTTGGGCGTCCTGAGCCTCGAGTTCGCCTGGGCCCGCCGCTGGCTGCAAAAGGTGAAGCAACGGGCGGCGCAGATGGTCAACCGGAAACGCGAAAAGGGCCATGCGGATTAAGAAACAAGTTGTAAGGCTCCTTCGCCTCCCCGCGGTCCATCCCCCTTCTTTCTTCATTCCGCCCGGATCGGTGATCCGCAGCAACTCGGTGTGGCGCAGAGTGCCCGCCGCCTCCTATCGGAGACGCATCGGATCGCTCCGGTTTGGCCATCTGGCCGGAAAAGCCGCCGAAGCAGGCCTGCTGTCAATTGCAGCTGTCAATATTCACGAGCGACTTCTATTTGGGAATGCTTCCAATTGCCAATCGTGAGAATGCTTCCAAGGCAAATTTGCATATAATTATCTGAATTCATTATGAAAAATCTCTTTACAACCATGCTCGGAATCTTTACCATGGAGGTAAATTCCAAAATGGGAGGAAACGGGTATGCGAGGTGCCAAGTCTCTGACCAAATCAAAAGTGGAAGGCTACATCGTCACCGACGGGCTGGGCAACGAGGTCATCAAGGGGGCGGCCGCCGCAGCAGGCGCCTTCGGGGCGGGGGTCGTGGGGGTCTGGGCTGTCAGCTGCCTCGTCTCCGGGGCCATGGCCGTCGGCGGACCGCTGGCCCTGGTGAAGAGCTGGTTCATGGCGGTCAGCGGTTTCTAGCAGAGGGTTGCCCATGGGCCGGCAGGTCCTAAAAGCTGTCTTCCGCAGCCGGGCGGCAATCATCGGCTGACATCCGCGAAACAGGGCAGAAGCGCTGGCCCGCCATGCACGGATATGGCGGGCCATGCCGCCCTGAAAGAGAGTCGATTCGATCAAGCCCGGCCGGAAGACGTTTTGGTCGCACGGTCATCCGCTTCCCGCACGAAATTTTTCTCCAGGAGGGGAGTCCAGCCGATCCCCGTCATTCCAAATTTCCCCGCCCGGTTTTCAGGAAATAGTTCTTGATCATGCCTTCTTTTTGGGCTAAGCCTTCGGGCTGAAAAGATCCGGCTGCGCCCAGGCCGGCTCCTCTGTTCCCCTTCCTGCGCGGAACGGGCGGAAAGCCGAGCCCTAGCCGCGGAGAGCCGCCGTTCGAAAGAATTTTCTACATGTGAAGAACCTTATGGCCCTTTTTTATCTCGGCGTCTTCCTCATCGTCCTCGGCCTGCTCGTTTCCGTGCTGTTCTGGATTCCCCAAGTGGTCGATCGGTCCCGCCTCAAGGCCCTCCTCGGTCCCCGCTACCCCCGGATCTTCATCATCTACATCGCCAACGGCCCGGGCCTGCTGCTGCTCGGAATTCTGCTTCTTCTCCGCTTCGGATCGTAATTTCTCCGCAAAGCTGAGTGAGGCTTGACAAGTCCGTTTTTCCCTCTTCGAAGCACCGCCTCTCCCGGTCTTCTTTGCCCCTCGGCGATTTCCGTCCAGGCCCTCTTCTCGGATAACTCATTGAGACTTCTTTATTCTTCTTGCAATCCTAGCCCGGGAGCGGCATAAGGAGGATGCTTGGGAGCAAA
>JAJYKH010000094.1 GCA_021788685.1 Deltaproteobacteria bacterium
GCCGTAAAAGTCGACCAGGCCAGAAGGATGGCCAGAACGGAGGAGATGAGAATCGTGATCGTGAAGATCTTGATGATGTCCTTCAGGGTAGCCCGGACGTCGGCACCGATGTTGCCCCTGGTCATGATCCCGATCGTGGGGTTGATGCGCCTGATCTCGTTAACCACCTTGTCGGGATCGGCACCATCCTGCAATTTGAGGAAAATGATGGAGATCTTTCCGGGCTTGTAGGCGCCGATCACCTTGTCCGAAACCAGGTCCAGGTCATCGAGACGCATGAAGATGCCGTGGTCGAGGCCAGTGCCGGTCTCATCCAGGTGACCGATCACCTTGATCTTGTGGCCGAACAGGCTGGCGGTCTGGATCAGCCCCAAGTAATCGTAAACGTATTTGCCCACGTAGACCTGGCCTTTCTGCAAGGGTTTTTGATTTTTCAGCCAGGGGGTGACGAGAAAATCGGTTTTCGGATCGAAAGCCACCACCTGACCTTCCACGATGCTGCAGCAGCCGGACTGGAGGGTGTTGAGATAGACCTCATAGGTGGCTTTCTTGATACCCGGGATGTCTTTGATGGACTCGAAAACGAATTCATCCATGTAAAAGGATTTTTCCTTGCTTTCCAGGATGAACTCCTCGGCCGCACTCTTGGCTTCGGCCGGGACAATCACGATGTCGGCGCCGAGCTTCCTGGTGGCCATTTCGAGGTCCTGCTTCACGGCCCGGTTGAACAGCAGGGCGAAAACCAGCAGGGCAACCAGCAGCGAGACCGCGAGGATCAGCACCAGATTGCGGAACATCTTTCGGACCACGCCTTTCCAGGCGATTACGCCAATCGAATAGACACCGTTGCCTGCCATGTCGAAACCTTCGTGAGCTGATCAAATGATCAGCGGAAATGATCGGGGGCAAAATAATTGTCGGCCTCGCAAAAGACGCTCCGCCGACGGTCCACGTTGTGTACGTTGCCGTTATCTGGATCCCACCCGCCAGGTCCGGTACTTTTGCAGATTATCAATAAATTGACAACCTGTATTGACGCAAAAACCGGGGAGCGATGTCGCCCCCCGGTTTTTGTTTCAGCGCGGTAGGTCGAGATCCGCTTTATTTTGTAGTCTTGCCCCAGTTGGCATCCAGACCGCACAGGATGGCATGCTCATCCACGCCTTCTTTCTTGTGGCAGGTCTGGCAGACGGAGACCGGTTTGCCGATGAACTTCTTGGCCTGGACGTCATACAGCTTGAGCTGGCCGTCCATCAGGTAATCGTCGGGCCCGGGGTCGTCGGTCGGCTTGACGCCGGGATTGAGCACCTTGGTCCGGGAGGTGGCGACCACGTACTTGTCGTCAGGCGTAAAGATGGCGTCGTGGGTCTCTTCCAGCTTGCCCATGGGCTGGGCGGCCAGCACCTTCAGGTTGTTGGCGTCGATTATGAACAGCAGGTCGCCGGTGGCGTTGGCGATCAGCTTGCCGTTATGAGAGAAGTACTGGCGGAAGCTGCAGGTGGTCTTCTTGTTGCCGTCGGCCACGCCCTTGTAAAGCACCTTCACCTTGCCCTGGCTCAGGGCCTGGGCATCCAGCATCTCCATGTGCACCTTGCCGACGAGCTCGCCGTACGGCTTATCGCTCTCGTTGATGGTGATGAAGAATTTCTTCATGTCGGGCGAGGTGGTGCCGTGATAGAACTTGTACGGGACCTTGACATCAGCAGGGGTGTCCTCGAGGAAGACGGTGTGCATCCGCTTCAGGTCGGATTTCCGGAAGACGTCGATGTAGGCCGGGGAAGACATGGTGATCGGCATGAAGAAGTCTTTCGTCTGGCCGGAGGCGCAGTACATGTGGGAAGTGTTCTTCACGTTGGCCGGGGTGTCGACATCGATGTCCTTGATGACCTTGCCGGTCTTCAGGTCCACCTTGCCAACGTGGGTCTTGCCTGTGGCCTTGTCGAGGTGGTAGGTGGAGTAGAACATGAGATTCCGGTTGGTGGCGTCGATCCGGGCATCGTGAACCGGATGGCTGTCGTGGTCGCCGATGTCGATTTTGTCAAGGCTCTTCACCTTGATGGGGTCCGGGGAAGAGGGGTCGATGGTGCACACAGCATGGGCGAAGTGACCGCCCATGGCGGCTACGTAGAAGGTAACGTCGTAGGTCTTGGCCTGCGCAGCCGGAGCTGCTCCCATGAGTCCAAGTGCCATGGCGCCGGCAACGGTGCCTAACCAAGCTTGCTTCGAGATCTTCATGTCTCCTCCGTGAATGAAAGTTTTTTTGTGGCCTGCATCGGCCGTATCTTACGGCAGGTTTCTGCCATATCGATTCTCACGCCAGGCCCGGCAGTATACCATTCCGGCTCGGGTGCGTCAATTTGACGCAGCTATATTTAATTGCCTTGCGGCCGCTTTGCAACAAAAAACACGAGCATTTTTCATCGCCGGCAGGCCTTTTTCGATGATTTCCCAAAAGCGGGGGGAATGCCTGCCCCGCAAAGCGGCTGCTGGTCTCGGATCTGCTGCACCGGGTAAACGAAGTTAAGGCATGGATTGATAAATAATTTAACAACCCATGGCAATTGGCACTTCTGCTTTTCAGAAATGGGGATACCCACTGGCGGGAAACCGTGGTATAGTCCCAGTTTTGCGATTCCGCGGGAGCGGAGATTCTTTGGCTTGGGTCCGGCTGACCCGCCGACTCTGGCGCCCTTTCCGATTTTTCGAAGAAGGTGATTCCGTGATCATCGAATGCAAAGACGTGGTGAAGACATATCTGTCCGACGGCAAGACCGTGAAGGCCGCGGACAAGGTGAACCTGAAGGTCGACCGGGGGGATTTCGTGGTGATCCTCGGCCATTCAGGCTCCGGCAAAACGACCCTTCTCAGCCTGATCGGCGGTCTCTCCCGCCCGGACGGTGGGACGGTGCTGGTCAACTCGGTCGGCAACTGGCAGCAGAGCGACAACGCCCTCTCCGCCATGCGCAACCGGACGATCGGCTTCATCTTCCAGTTCGCCAGCCTCATCCCCACCCTGACGGTGCTGGAAAACGTCCTCCTGCCGCTCAGCTTCGGGAGCTCCCCGAAAGGTGATGGCAAGAAGCTGGCCATGGATCTGCTGGGGCTGATGGGGCTTACCGGCCGGGAGAACGATTTTCCCTCCCAGCTCTCCGGGGGGCAGCAGCGCCGGGTTGCCATTGCCCGGGCCTTCATCAACCAGCCGGAGATCATCCTGGCCGACGAGCCTACGGGTGATCTCGACATCGATACCGAGCGTGAAATCCTGAACGTCTTCAAACAATATAATGGAAAGGGCACCACCTTCCTTGTGGTGACCCACAACCGCGACCTGGCCCTCTCCCAGAATAAGGCCCGCGTCCTGACCATGCATCAGGGCGTGCTCACGGAAGAAACCCCATGCGCCAGCGCCTGCTGACTTCAGGAGCGCTGCTGACGCTGGCGGGTATTCTGCTGGCCGCCCTTGTGCTGGCGGGCTGCAGCCGGGAAAAGAAGCTCAAGATCGGTGATCCGGCCCCGCCCTTCACGGTCACCAGCCTGGACGGTGAAACCATTTCCCTGACCGCTTACCAGGGCAAGCCGGTTATCCTCCGCTTCTGGTCGACCGACTGCAAGTTCTGCCGGGCCGATACCCCTATCTTTAACCGCTATTTCGACCAGTATAAAAAGAAGGGACTGCGGGTGGTGTACATCAACACCGATTCAACCCCGGCCGAGGTGCGCAAATTCGTAAAGGACCTGGACATCATCTTTCCTGTGGTCGCCCAGGCGGGCGACTTGGCTAAAAAATACCAGGTGAAGGTCCTGCCGCAGACCATCGTCCTCGATCCCGACCACCGGATCATGGCGGCCATTCTGGGCGGAGTCAGCGAGGAAGAGCTGCAGGACCTGCTCGGCAAGTATTTGGGCGGGAAGCCTGGGCCGGGATGACGGGGCCCCTTTTCCCTCCATCTCTCAGGGGTTAAAAAGGCTGGGCATCGCGTCCGGCTTTTTTCGTCTGGGGCTGTTCAGATCGGAGCTACAGAATATTCTTCAGCACTTCGCAAGTTCGGCAGATTTCCATCTTGTGACGCCAGCTCTCCTGAACGTGGCATTCGCAGATGGTGCCGTTGATGAACCAGCAGAGCTTGCCGGCCTGAAACTCCCAGGCCGGGCACCGGTTTCGCCGTTCCGGCGGGCAGTGCTTGATGATCCAGCACGGTTCCTGTGGTTCTCCCAGCCCTCTTTTCCTGGACAGGAGAAAGAAGATCTGCCTTTCGACATGGGTGGGAATCTGACGCCAGCCTTGCTCGTAGCTGTGGACCGCCTTGATGGAAGTACCCAGAAGCTCAGCCAGCTGTTTCTGGGTTTTCATGAGCTTGTGCCGGGCGTGCAGGAGCTCATTCGGGTTCATCTTCGATCTCACTGTCGATTGGCCGGAAATTGGGGCAGTCGGGATAATTTACCACCACCCGGCGTATCACGGCCAAGGGAAAAGGGCCTACGATGGCGGATATCGTTTTTTCTTCTTGCATGCGCGGGATGCCTGTGGCTAATTAAGGCTATCCTTGAATAGCTGCGGGCGGGCCGGAAAATACGCCGGAACCGCTCGTCCGTCTCATCTCTCTCCCCGAATCGGATGGTTTCGGAAGCATAATGAACGGCCGGCGAAAAATCAAACAAGAGGTGAATTCATGTCCCTGCGATCTTTAGCGGCAGCCCTTCTGGCCTTCTTTTTCCTTCTGGCTGCGGGCCTCGATGCCAACGCCGCACCGGTCGAGCAGCCCGGGAAGGACAGCCGTTGCGCCGTCTGCGGCATGTTCGTGGCCAAGTACACCAACTGGGTCGCTCAGATCCGCCTCACCGACGGCCCTGTCCAGTGGTTTGACGGGCCCAAGGACATGCTGGCGTATTATTTCGATCCCGTGCAGTATGGGGCCAAGTCCCGGCAATCGGTGGGAGAGGTCCTAGTGAAGGATTATTATTCCCTCAACTGGATCGATGGCAAGAAAGCCTTTTACGTCACCGGCAGCGACGTCCACGGCCCCATGGGGCATGAATTCGTGCCCTTCGCCTCCCGGGAGGCCGCCCAGTCCTTTATGAAAGACCATGGTGGCGACCGGGTGTGGTCCTTCGCCGAGATCACCCCCGAAAAGGTGCAGGCCCTGCGGACCGGCAGCATGATGAAGGGGGGCGGCTCCATGCCGATGAAGGGCTCATCCCCGATGATGCATCATTAATAACATTCATGACTCCTGCCTGCGGCGGGAGTCGTTTCCCATGCGACCCAGCACCATCTTGTTCATCGTCTTGCTCCTGCTGCTCGGTGCCGAATCGGGCCTGGCCTTCCACGGGGCCTATCTCCGGGCCGAGCAGCGGGCGCAGGAGCCGGAGCTCGATATCGTGACCGCCGGTCTAGGCCTCTCCGACCTGTGCGTTGCTACCGAGGCCCGCTACACCAGGAATCCCGCCGCCTCCGATCGGGTAGTTCCCTTTATGGATCACCCGGGGGCTGTGGAGCACTTCCCCACCGGCTCCTTCTGGGCGCCCCCGCCCTACATGCGTTTTTAGCCTTCGCCGCCTTTTCGCTCATGCTCAGGTCCAGTCTCGAACGGCAGCTCAATATCCTTGATTACGCCCTTTCCTCCCTTTGGCGGCGGCGTCTCAAGAGCCTCAGCATCATGCTGGTGTTCGCCGCGGTGATCTTCCTCCTTGCTTCCTTCCAGATGGTCACCACGTCGCTCAGCCAGGCAGCCGGCAGGGCATTGGCACGGGCGCCGGAGATCACCGTCCAGCGTATGGTCGCCGGCCGGCAGGAGACGATTCCCCTGGCCTATCTCGACAAGCTTTCCGCCATTTTCGGCATCAGGAAGGTCGTGCCGCGGATCTGGGGCTATCACTTCGACGCAAGCAACGGCGCCAATTACACGGTCATGGGGCTCGACCCCGCCGTCATGCCCTTGGGGGAGAGCCTGAACCTCACCTTGGCGGAGGGCCGGTTCTTTACCGACAGCGAAAAGGGGAAGGCGGTGGTGGGGCAGGCCATCCCGGCGTCCATGGGTTTGGCCGACCGGCGCACCTTTTCGCTGTTCCGGCCCGATTTGACCCTCAAACCATTCACGATTACCGGAGTTTTCGCCCCCGGCACCGAGCTGCTCACCCACGACTTGATCGTCACCACGCTCGCCGATGCCCGGGACCTGTTCGCCATTCCGCCGGACCGGGTAACCGATTTCTGCGTCTACGTTGCCAACCCGGCGGAGATTCAGACCATTGCCAGAAAGATCGCCGACCGGCTGCCGGACACCCGGGTGCTCACCCGGCCTCAGATTCAAAAGACCTACCAGGTGGTCTTCGGGTGGCGGAGCGGTTTCGGCTCGATCTGTCTTCTCACCGCCCTGGCCGCCTTCGCCATTCTAGCCTGGGACAAGGCCTCGGGGCTGTCGCCGGAGGAGCGGCGGGAGATCGGCATTCTCAAGGTTCTGGGGTGGGAAACCGCCGATGTCCTGGCGGTGCGGTTCTGGGAGGGGCTGCTGATTTCGGCCCTCGCCTTCGGGGTGGGCTGCCTGTTGGCCTGGATTCACGTGGTCTACTTCGGGGCCGCGCTCTTCCGGCCGGTCATGGTGGGCTGGTCGGTGATCTACCCGCCGCTCGCCCTGGTGCCGAACCTCGCCCTGGCCGATTTCCTGCTCATTTTCGCCTTCACGGTCATGCCCTACTTGGCGGTCACCGTGATCCCGGCTTGGCGGGCGGCCACCGTGCCGCCCGACTCCGCCATCCGTTAGAGGCAATAAATGCTGATCGAGCTGCAGCAGGTGACCAAGATCTATAACCAGGGGCGGGCCAACGAGGTGAAGGCCCTGGATGAGGTGAGCCTCGCCATCGCCCCCGGCTCCATGGTTTGCCTGCGGGGGGCGAGCGGCTCGGGCAAGAGCACCCTGCTCGCCATCATCGGCTGCATCTTCCCGCCCACCAGCGGCAAGGCGGCGATTGGCGGCAAGCCCCTTTCCCGTCTGCCGGACCGGTTCCTCACCATCCACCGCCGCCAGTTCATCGGCTTCATCTTCCAGCAGTTCAACGTCCTCCCCGAGCTGAGCGTGCTCGACAACGTCACCCTGCCGCTTCTGCCCTTGGGGGTGCCGCCCCGGGAGCGTCGGGAGCGGGGGCTGCGGCTCCTGGAGCAGCTCGCCATCAGCCACCGGAAAAGCTTTGCCGCCAACCAGATCTCCGGCGGTGAGCTGCAGCGGGTGGCCATCGCCCGGGCACTGGTGAACGATCCGCCGATCATTCTGGCCGACGAGCCGACCGCCCACCTGGATACGCGCCTGAGCAAGGAGTTCATGAAGATCATGGCCGGGCTGAAAGCGGCGGGCAAGACCATCGTCATCACCTCGCACGATCCCCTGGTGACCGAGCACGCGGCCGTGGAGAGGATCGTCGACATCCGGGACGGCCGCATTCATGTTTCTTAACTCGTGGAGCCTGGCACTCACCCTGGTGAGCCTCATCGTCCTCGTCCTCACCGCGGTGGCGGTGCGGACGGCGGTCCGGGTGCTGCGCTTCTGGGACCCGGGGAGCGACGACAACCGGCAGATCCGCCTGGAGAGCGAAACCTGGCTCGCCTCCACTTTGGTGGAATACGGGCTGGGCTTTCAGATCGTTTCCCTGGCACTCTTCGCCCTGGCCGCCGACCACTTCTGTAAGGTCATCTCCGGGGCGATGTGCGCCACCGGCGCCCTCAATGCCAACGCCTTCGGCATGCCCGCTCTGCTAATCAAGCTCGCGGGCGTGTTCCTCTACGGCTTCTGGATCGTTCTCCACCAGCTTGACATCAGCTCGGAGAGCTATCCTCTCGTCCGGGTGAAATACGCCTACCTGCTTCTGCTCCTGCCCCTTCTGCTTTGTGATGTGGCGCTCCAGACCCTTTACATCGGCCACCTCGTGCCGGACATCATTACCAGTTGCTGCGCTGTAGTGTTCAGCGCCGCTCGGGGCGAAGGGCACAATCTCCTGGCAACCTTGGACCAGACGGCCGTGCTTCGCGCCTTTTACGCAAGCGGTTTTGTCCTGGCTGCTATCGGCCTGGTCCTGCGCCGACGGCGGCCGGCGTTCCTGCTCTGGCTCTATGCCGGCGGATGGGCCTGGTTTCTCTGCCTCTCCCTGGTGGCGATCATCGTCGCCATTTCTTCTTACATCTACGCCATGCCGTTCCACCGCTGCCCGTTCTGCATCCTCAAGCCCGAATACCACTACATCGGTTTCGCCTTGTACGCCACTCTGCTCCTCGGGTCCTTCTTCGGGATGGCCGGCGCCCTGGTCGGTCCATTCCGCGGCCGTCCCGGGCTGGCTCCGGCCGTGGAGAGATTCCAGAAGATGGCGGTCTGGTCCTCGCTGCTCCTCCTCGCTATTTTCGTGGCGATTTCCTCCTATCATTACCTCTTGTATCGCATCCTCGGCGGCGAAAGCTGAGGGCGTTGCGAAAAGTCCGATCTGCCGCGTCGTGTCGGATTCGCGAAATGCTCGACATACCTGGGTATGCCGCCGCTTTCGCGGGGCCGCCGCAACT
>JAJYKH010000095.1 GCA_021788685.1 Deltaproteobacteria bacterium
GCGAACGGGGCCGACGTCAACCTGCTTACCGCCTCTTTCCCGCTTTGCGCGGCCCGCTCCACCGATTTGTTAACCTCCTCCGGGGGGTTGCTCCCGGGAACAGCCGTGTGGCACGTGGATTGCTCCTTCCCCTCTTGCCTGCCGGCGCATCCTGGCACCGACACAACATGGAAGAGGGAAAACCGGAAATGTCCCCTGTCGAGTCCTGTGCCCTGATCGTGGTCGTGGTCATCGTCACAGCCTGCATCGCCGTTCTTCTCTGAAGCCCCCCGCAAGCCCCCTGCCCCTCGTGCGGCCTTTGGTCCCGGCCCTCCTCCGGGGGAATAATCTTCATCCGCCCCGGCCGCGAATGCTAAAATGGACATGGAAACCTCTCTTTCACCCAGACAGGAGGTGCCTATGGAAGTTCCCTTGGAGATCAGCTATCGAGGCGTGGACAAGTCCGATTTTATCGACGAGATCGTCCGCAGGCAGGTAGCCAAGCTGGAGAAGATGTGCACCTACATGGTGAGCTGCCGGGTGGTGATCGAGAAACGGCAGATGTTCCAGAGAGTGGGCAACCCCTACCGGGTGCGGATCGACGTCCGGGTGCCGCCCGGCCACGAGCTGGTGGCCACCCGGGATTCCACCGAGGGGGACCTGCACGACCGTCTCCCCACCACCATCCGCAGCGGCTTCGATGCCATGCGCCGCCAGCTCCAGGAGCTCATGGAAAAACAGCGGGGCGAGGTGAAGGCCCATCCCTTGGAGCAGGAGGCCACCGCCCTGGTCACCAGGCTCTTCCCGGTGGAGGGCTACGGGTTCCTCACTACTCCGGACGGCCGGGAGCTCTATTTCCACCGCAATGCCGTACTGAACAACGACTTCGACCGGCTGGAGCTCGGCACCGGTGTCCGCTTTGCCGAGGAGATGGGTGAGGAGGGACTCCAGGCCTCTACGGTGCAGATCATCGACAAACCGGGGGTTCGGGCCGCCAGCGAAGCCGAAGAGGAGTATTCGCCAGGCTGAGCGCCCGCTCTGAAATCGTTTTCTCCAAAGCCGGCGCCCGCCGGCTTTTTCATGCCCCGCCTTCGTCTTTCCCCTGTGGACCTGCTATCGAAACGGTTGACTTCCGGCCTCTTCTTGATTTTACTTTACAATTTCCCGACATCATTCGGCATTTACTTCGAAAGGTCGGAATTGAAAGATTCATGCCGATAGGAGCTGTGGTTGCCCCCCTCGACTTCCATCCGATGTTGGAGGTTCGATGTTCGGTTTTTGATTGACAGCGGACCCAGCCAGCAGATACCCACTGGCTGAAATCGTTTTTGCTATAATGACGGGTAAAGGAGGAGACGGCCGTGACAGAGAAGACGATCGCGCTGGTGACCGGCGCCGCGAGAGGGTTGGGGCTGGAGACCGGCCGGCAGCTGGCCGGCCTGGGGATCACCGTGCTGCTCGGGGCGCGCCGGGCAGACGAGGCGCAGGGCGCGGCCGGCGGCCTGCGGGCGGAAGGTCTCGAAGTGGAGCTGGTGCAGCTCGACATCACCGATCCCGGGCAGATCGAAACGGCGCGGCAGCAGATCGAGACGCGTTACGGAAGGCTCGACATCCTGGTCAACAACGCCGCCATCAAGCACCCAGAGGAACGGCTGTTCGAAAACAGCACACTGTCGATCTCCGAAGCCGCCCTCCGCGCCACCTTCGAGGTCAACTTCTTCGGCACGGTGGCCGCCACCCGGGCTTTCCTGCCCCTGCTCCGGAAAAGCGAAGCCGGCCGGATCGTGAACGTCTCGAGCATGATGGCGTCGCTCGCCATCCACAGCGACCCGCGCCACCCGATGAGCGACGTGAAGCCCTTCGCCTACGACGCCTCCAAGGCGGCGCTCAATCAGTTCACCATCCATCTGGCTGCCGCCCTCCGCCACACCCCGATCAAGGTCAACGCCGCCCACCCGGGGTGGGTGCGCACCGGCATCGGCGGCGACGAGGCCCCCATGGAGCCGGAGGAAGGGGCCCGGACGGCGGTGCGGCTCGCCACCCTGGGGCCGGACGGCCCCACCGGCAAATTCTTCCATTTCGATCAGGAGCTGCCCTGGTGAAAGGACCCATCAGGTCACCAATCACACGGTAAAAGCCCGGACGACTGTGTCATCTCCTTAACTGGCAAGCGGGTGCAGTGTGCCGCAGATCCGCGAATGCGGCCTGCGAGCTGGACTAGTGCTCCACGAACAGGCCGTTGACAGAGGAGATGCGGTGCCCTGTGACCGCCTACCCCATCAGCCCTTGAGCTGCTGCCCGGCCTTGGCATAGGCCCGCGCCAGGGAGGGGGCGTCCACGGTCACCCGCTCGCCCCCCTTCTCCAGCACCAGCCGGTACCCCGCCTCGGTCCGGCGGTCCTCCACGATCTCCCACCCCTGCTTCTTGAGATGTTTCTTGTGGGTGCGCTTCCGTCCGTACATGACGGCTCCTCCTTGTTTTTTTTCGATTTGCCTTGCCCATTGTCTGCCCGCCACACGCTTCCTGTCAACCGGCCGGCCAGCCCCTTTGCCCGGAAGCCGGCGGGATGGTACCATTTCAGAGGACACGATGAATGCCGACTGCGGCCGGGGGAGGACGAATGGACATCCGGGTGAAACGGGTTTATGCGAAACCGGAGGCCAGCGACGGCCTGCGGGTGCTGGTGGACCGCATCTGGCCTCGGGGCTTGAAAAAGGAAGCGGCCGGTATCGACTGGTGGCCCCGGGAGATCGCTCCGAGCAGCGGGCTGCGCCAATGGTTCGGCCACGAGCCGTCCAGATGGGACGAGTTCCGGGAGCGCTACTTCCGGGAGCTGGAAAGCCAGGGCGAGATGCTGGCGGAGCTGCGGGAAAAGGCGGGGAAAGGCCCCCTCACTCTGGTGTTCGGGGCCAGGGAGGAGGAGCACAACAATGCGGTGGCCTTGAAGGAGTACCTGGAAGAACGCGCGCGGTGATCCTTCCAGCCCTTCCGGAAATCATTTGCCTCTTCGGCGAGATCCAACTATAAAACTTCGATCGGGGCCTTGCGACCAAGCCTTGATCAAGGGGAAGAGCAGCCGCCCGGCGGCTCCGTCCCCCTTTACGTCAACCCTTCCAAAGGAGATGCCATGGGCCCTCAGGAATTCGGAGCCATTCTGCAGCGCGACAAAACCACCTACGCCATCGTGCCCCGGACGCCGGTGGGGCTGGTGACCCCCGAGATCCTGGAACGGATCGCCGGGGTGGTGCGGAAGCACGGCATCCCCATCGTGAAGATCACCTCCGGCCAGCGGCTGGTCCTGGTGGGCATCAAGGAGGAGGAGATCGAGCCGGTCTGGAAGGAGCTGCAGCTCGATATCGGCCGGGCGCTCGAGCTGTGCCTCCATTACGTCCAGGCCTGCCCGGGGACCTCCGTCTGCCGGTACGGCGTGCAGGATTCCCTCGGCCTGGGGCAGGAGCTGGAGAACCTGTTCTACGATTTCGCGCTGCCCGCCAAGCTCAAGATCGGGATCTCGGGATGCCCCATGACCTGCGCGGAGAGCCAGGTGCGGGACATTGGCCTGGTCGGGAAAAAGAACGGCTGGTCCCTTTACTTCGGCGGCAACGCCGGAGGACGGCCCCGGATCGGCGACCTCCTGGCCGAGGACCTCGGCCGCGAGGAGGCCATCGCCCTCCTCCGCAGGTGCCTCGCCTACTACAAGGAGAACGCCAAGCCCCGGGAGCGGACCGCCCGGTTCGTCGAGCGCACAGGCATCGAGGGGCTGAGGGCCGCTCTCGCCGGCTGACAACAATCTGCCAATCCGGGACAAAAAAAGGTGGGACACGGAGGTGCGCTCCTTGTCCCGCCTTGGTTTCGGCAGGTGAATGGGGCTGCTGTTACATGGTCTCGGAAATGGCCATGACCATGGCGCCTTTCGCGGTGGTGTTCAGGGGATCGCTCGCCATCCGCACCTCGGAGATGTCGAGGGGCATCTTCACGCTCCGGAGCTCCTTCTCGAAGATCTCCCGCACGCCGCGGGGCACCACCGTGCCGCCGCTCAGCACCAGGGGCACCGGCTGGCTGATCTTGGGCACCCGGTCCGAGCCCTGCATGACCTCCTGCAGGTTGTGGATCAGGGACTGGATCAGGTCGTTGTAGTATATGTGGAGGGCCGTTTCCACCCGGTTGCGGGGGGTACCGGTCAGGTTCAGATCCTTCTCCTTGATGGTCTTGATCTTGGTAGCCGGCTCGCCCACCGAAACCCCCACCATGGAATCGATGAAATCGCCGCCCTTCTGCAGGCTGAAGGTGATGACCGGCACGGACAGGTAGGAGAGGCAAACGTTGCACATGCCGCCGCCCATGCTGATGCCGATGCCGGTGAAGTTGTCGTTGGCCAGCTCGGACATCACCACCGCCAGTCCTTCGTTGATGGCAATGGGCTTGTAGCCCAGGCTGGAGAGGTGCATCTTGATGATCGATTCGTGGTAGATCACCGACTGATTGCCGCCGCGGGGCTCGCCCGGCATGCTGAAGCAGATGATCTCGCCGTTCTTCCTGGCCTTCTTGATCAGGGTGTCGATGATCGCCTGGAGCACGGTGATGCTCTCGTCTTCCCGGGCGCTCAGCAGCCCCCGCTCCATGGTGCGGCGGGTGTTGGTGTTGAACATGTTGGCGAAGTTCTCCGCCGAGTAGCCCAAGATGTAGAACTGCTCGTTCTTCTCGAAGAAGCTGACGCTGTTTTCTTCCAGAATCTTCTTGGTGAACTGCGAACGGGGGATGGTGAAGAAGGCGTTGAGCTGCTTCACCGTCTGGATGTTCTTGCCCCGGTTCTGGGCCATCACGATATGGCTCGTGCCGATGTCCAGGCCAACCGGGCCGGTGGGCTGCTCGGCATCCTCGCCGATCTCCTTTTCCCGGGAGACCACCGTCTTCTGCGATGCCTCGATGGCCGTTCCGATTTTTTCCATTTCATCCGCCATGCCTTTCCTCCCTTTTCTGCCTCGTTCTTCGCTCATCAATCGCGTCCCGTGCTCAGGTGCGACCAGCGGTCAGCCGGTTAGTAGAGAACTGCCGTTTTCTCCTCCTGCGTATCGGAAGAAAAATGGTTATTATGAATTTTTTCTGGGGTCGCCCAAATGGATTCGGGGTGAAGTGAAAGTAAGGATGCCCGATCGGAATCCTTCCAGCCGGTTGGGTGATGGATGGCTCATGGCCGAGCCGCAGCCTCCGCGCTTTTCTTCCGGACTTCTGGGACAGAGGTTCTCATACTTACCAAAATGGACAAATTGAGCAACAAAATTCATGTCCCGTCGACGCTGCCGATTTCGGCCCAGCAGGATACGATCATGCAAGCGCTGCAGGAAAACCGGGTGATCGTGGTCGCGGGCGAAACCGGCTCGGGCAAGACCACCCAGCTGCCCAAGATGTGCCTGGCCGCGGGGCTCGGGCAGAAGCGGCTCATCGGCTGCACCCAGCCCCGGCGGCTCGCCGCCACCTCGGTGGCCGCCCGGGTCCGCGAGGAGCTGGGCGCGGAGGGCGCCGGGCTGGTGGGCTACAAGATCCGCTTCCAGGACCGCACCAGCCGCGCCACCCGCATCAAGTTCATGACCGACGGCATCCTCCTGGCCGAGGCCCAGGGGGACCCCCTCCTGCGGGCCTACGAGGCGATCATCGTCGACGAGGCGCACGAGCGCAGCCTCAACATCGATTTTCTGTTGGGCATCCTCAAGCGGCTTCTCGCCCGCCGGGCCGACCTGAAAGTGATCGTCACCTCCGCCACCATCGACACCGCCAAATTCTCCCGCCACTTCGGAGAGGCCCCGGTGATCGAGGTTTCCGGCCGCACCTACCCGGTGGAGGTGCGCTACCTCCCCTCGGAGGAGGAGCCGGACGAGGAGGTCTCCTCCGTGGACCGGGCGGTGGCGGCGGTGCTCGACCTGAAGCGGCGGGAGCGGTCCGGCGACGTCCTGGTGTTCATGCCCACCGAGCGGGACATCCGGGAGGCGGCGGACAGCCTGGCCGAGGCCTGGAAAGGGAGCGAGGGCGGGGCCTGGAGCCGGGAGCCCCTCATCCTGCCCCTCTTCGGCCGGCTCTCCGGGGCGGACCAGAACCGGATCTTCGCCCCCCACGCCGGCCAGAAGATCGTCATCGCCACCAACGTGGCCGAGACCTCGGTCACCGTGCCGGGGATCCGCTACGTGGTGGACACCGGCCTCGCCCGGATCGCCGCTTACAACGTGCGGGCCCGCACCACCAAGCTCCCGGTGAAGCCGGTCTCCCGGGCGAGCGCCGACCAGCGCCGGGGCCGCTGCGGCCGGGTGGGACCAGGCGTCTGCCTGCGGCTTTTCAGCGAGGAGGACTACAACAACCGGCCCGAGTACACCCTCCCCGAGATCCTGCGCTCCAACCTGGCCGAGGTCATCCTCCGCATGATCTCCCTGCGCCTGGGGGACCCGGCCGAGTTTCCGTTCATCGATCCGCCCTCGTCCCGGGCCATCCGCGACGGCTACTCCCTGCTCCGGGAGCTGGGGGCCATCGACGCCGCCGACCGTCTGACGGAGCGGGGGCGGATCATGGCCCGGCTGCCCCTCGATCCCCGCATCTCCCGGATGATCGTCGAGGCCCGGGACCGGAACTGCCTCACGGAAGTGACAGTGATCGCGGCCGCCCTCAGCATCCAGGACCCCCGGGTGCGGCCCGCGGAGAAAGAGGCGGAGGCGGACGCCGTTCACGCCCGCTTCCAGGACAAGGGCTCGGACTTTTTCTCCTACCTCAACCTCTGGCAGACCGTCCGGTCCACCATGGAGCAGGTGAAGAGCCAATCCCGGCTGCGGAAATTCTGCAAGACCCATTTTCTCGCCTATCAGCGGCTGCGGGAGTGGCTGGACGTCCACGAGCAGATCTGGGCCGTGCTCGAAGAGGAAAACGGCCCGGCCCGCGACGGCAGGCGGCGGCCGGCCTTCCTCGCCAACGTGCTCCCCGCCCCGGCCGACGCGGTGCACCAGGCGCTGCTCTCCGGCAACCTCCGCCACATCGGCCTCAAAAAGGCGAAGAACCTCTACCAGGGGGCGGGCGGCAAGGAGATGATGGTCTTTCCCGGCTCCGGGCTTTACAACACCGCCGGGCAGTGGCTCATGGCCGCCGAGCTGGTGGAGACCTCGAACCTCTATGCGAGGACGGTGGCCGCCATCAAGCCGGAGTGGCTGGAGCCCCTAGCGGGCGACCTCTGCCGCTATTCCCACTCCTCGCCCCACTGGGAGAAAAGCCGGGGGCAGGTGGTGGCCCTGGAAAAGGTGACCCTGTTCGGGCTGGTGATCGCCGCCAACCGGCGGGTCAACTTCGGCCGGATCGCCCCGGCGGAGGCCCGGCGGATCTTCATCCAGTCGGCCTTGCTGGAAGGGGAGGTCAGGGGCCGCTACCCCTTCCTCGACCGCAACCGGGAGCTGGTGGCCCGCCTGGAGGGCCTGGAGGACCGGGTCCGCCAGCGGGACATCCTGGTGGACGACCAAACTTTGTTTCAGTTTTATGACGAGCGGCTGCCGGCCGACGTCCATGACGAGGCCGGGCTCACCCGGCTGCTCCGGCGGGGGGGAGGCGATTCCCTCCTCATGCGGGAGGAAGACCTCCTCCGCCGGGCGCCGGGGGCCGAGCAGCTCGGGCAGTTTCCGGAGCAGCTCGCCCTGGGGGAATTCAGCGTGCCCCTCTCCTACAAGTTCCAGCCCGGGGGCGAGGAGGACGGGGTGGGGGTCACCCTGCCGGTGAGCCTGCTCTCGCGGGTGGCGCCGGAAACCTTCGAGTGGCTGGTGCCGGGCCTCCTGCCCGAGAAAATCGTCTTCCTTTTGAAAGGCCTGCCGAAAAACTTGCGCAAGCGGCTCGTCCCCATTCCGCAGACCGCCGAAACCCTGCTCCGGGAGCTGGTCCCCGGCCAGGGATCCCTTTACGGGCAGCTCGAACGGTTGATCGCGGAACGCTATGGGATCGAGGTGCACCGGAGCCACTGGCCGCTGGCCGACCTCCCGCCCCACCTCAAAATGCGCTTTTCCCTGACCGACCACCAGGGAAAGGTCCTGGCCGCCAGCCGGGAGCTCGCCGACCTGGCCCAGGTGCGGCCGCCCGCCGCCGGGGGCGGCCTGCACCCCGCCCTCAAAAAGAAGTGGGAGCGCCAGGGGATCGCCACCTGGGACTTTGCCGGCCTGCCGGAGCGGATCACCATCGAGGGGGAGAACGGCCAATTCAACGGCTTCGCCTTTCCGGGGCTCGCGGTTGAGGGGACCGATACCGTGGACATCCGGTTGTTCGCCACCGAGGCGGAAAGCCGGCAGGCCACCCGGGAGGGGCTGCTCGTCCTCTACCGGAACGTCTTTCCCAAGCCGTTCAAGGCGGCCAGGAAGGACTTCGCCCTGGAGCAGACGGATTGGGCGCTCTACGAAGGGATCGGCGGCCACGAGGAGGTCAACCGCCGGCTCCTCGCCGCCATCCTCCACCATATTTTCGAAACCGGGGAGGGACGCATTCCGGACCAGGAGCGGTTCGAGCGGAAAGTGGCCGAGATCCGGGCGGACGG
>JAJYKH010000096.1 GCA_021788685.1 Deltaproteobacteria bacterium
CGGTCATGATCCAGTTGGCAAGCTTCTTGGGCTGGGGGTAGTGGCGGTGGGCGGTCTCGAAGTACTCGGCCAGCTCCCGGTCGGAGGTGAGCACCTCGGCGTCCATGGCCGGCAGGCCGTAGTCGGATTCGAACCGGGTCCGGCGCTCGTCCGGCAGCTCGGGGAGGCCGGCCCGCACCCGCTCGATCCAGGGCTCGTCGATTTCCACCGGTACGAGGTCCGGATCGGGGAAGTAGCGGTAGTCGTGGGCTTCTTCCTTGGAGCGCATGGAAACGGTCACCCCCCGGTTGGGGTCCCAGAGCAGCGTCTCCTGGACCACCTGGCCGCCGTCGAGCAGGAGGTCCCGCTGGCGGCGCACCTCGTACTCGATGGCCCGCTGGACGTTCCGGAAGGAGTTCATGTTCTTGAGCTCGGTGCGGGTGCCGAATTCCTTCTGTCCCCGGGGGCGCAGGGAGACGTTGGCGTCGCAGCGGAAGTTCCCCTCCTGCATGTTCGCCTCGCTGATGTCCAGGTACCGGATGATGGCGTGGAGCTTTTTCAGGTAGGCGGCGGCCTCCTCCGGGGAGCGCATGTCCGGCTCGCTCACGATCTCCATGAGGGGGGTGCCGGTGCGGTTGAGGTCCACGTAGCTCCTGGGCTCCCGCTCGTCATGGACCAGCTTGCCGGCGTCCTCCTCCATGTGGATGCGGGTGATCCCGACTCGCTTGCGGCCCGCCTCGGTTTCGATTGCCACCCAGCCGTGCTCGGCAATGGGCAGCTCGAACTGGCTGATCTGGTATCCCTTGGGGAGGTCGGGGTAGAAGTAGTTCTTGCGGGCGAACTGGTTGAAGCGGCGGATCTCGCAGTGGGTGGCGAGGCCCATTTTCATGGTGTGCTCCACCACCTTCTGATTGAGGACCGGGAGGGAGCCGGGCATCCCCAGGCACACCGGGCAGGTGTTGGTGTTCGGGGGCTGGCCGAAGGCGGTGGAGCAGCCGCAGAAGATCTTGCTCGCGGTGGTGAGCTGGGCGTGCACCTCCAGGCCGATGACGGTTTCGAATTCCATAATTCGTGCTTCCTTGCTGGGCGTGACCGGAAATGGTCTGTTTGCCCGGTTGCTGCGTTGCCTGTGGGGGCAAATTTCGACCCTACAATTTGGATATTACCTTTGTTTGTTGATCCAGGTCCGGATGCGCTCGAGCTCCGCCGGCCACTCCGGCCCCAGCCGGGCCTGGAGGAACAGCCGGAACAGCTCGTCCATGGTGCGGAGGGCCATCTCGTAGAGGCCCACCCGGTCGAGGAGCCGGCCTTCGACCGCCTCCTGATCCTCCCCCTCCTCGGAGCCGGCCATGGTCTTGGGGAGCTTCACGCTCCGGAATTCGAAGAGGCTGCCCTTGAGCGTCAGGTGAAATTCGTATTCCCCCCGCACCAGCATGATCCGGGCCTGCTCCAGCTTCTTGCCGGTGACGAGACCGGTGCGCGCCTCCCGCAGCTCGGTGTGGAGCCCCTGGCAGATGGCCTTCTCCAGGGCCTCGCCCTCCCCGTATTCGAGAAGCATGTGCTTTTCGAACACCACCTGGATGTCACCCGCGCTCGGCAGGAGGATGGTGCCGCCCCGCTCGTCGCTTTTGTACCAGAGCCAGGTGAGGAGCTCCTGACCGAGAAATCGTTTTTCGGCAATTAGGTCGACGAGATCCATGGGGGCGCTCAGATGAAGATTTCGGGGTTGAGCTGGGCGAGGGCTTCCTGTTCCTTGGCATCGAGAAGGTGGCCGGCGGTGAGATAGGGAATCTGCTGTATGAGATGCAGATTGAAGGTCTCCTTGAAGAATTCCTCCAGGGTTTCCTGCGCCTTCTTGTTAGTGGAAAAGAAGAGCACCGTCCCCTCGGCCAGGTTCCAGGCCAGATCGTACACGGCGGTGCCGGGCAGAGCTTTTTTCAGCAGCATGAGGTAGATGTTTTCCTTGATCTCCATCCGGTGCCGCTTGGAAAGCCGGGGCAGCTCCTTTTCCTTTTTCAGCCGTTCCTCTTCCTTCATGCAGAATTTCTTGAGGAGGGCCGGGGCCACCTTGCGCTCATCCACCCGGAGGGAGAGCATGATGTAATCGCCCGCGGCGTAAGAGGCGTAGGCGAACTGGGTGTCGAACATATTCATGACCGACACCCAGCCCACCGAGCGCTCCTCGAAGGTATCGTCGATGTCCCGGAACGAATGGTGGCGGATGCGGTCGGCGGCGAATTCCCAGAAGTCGGCGGGCAGCTCGCCCTCCACCGCGTAACGTACCAGGCTGGCCGTATTGGAAAGCATTCCTGCCATGGGGGTCCTTTCACGCAAACCGGTTGGAAACGGACGGGAAAACACAGAATTCTAAATTCGTAGGCGTTCATCCGTGCACCAGATCCGCGAAGGCGACCGTTCGATTAAATGTGCTTTATCGAACGGTTGCCGACAAAGGAGCTGGCGTGCGGACGGATGCCCCGAAGGGCGACGGGTGGAGCCATGGCTCGGCCGGAGGTTGTGCCATGATTCGTCGATTCGATGAAATAGCTCCAACGGCTCGACCCGGTCATCACGGATTCAGGCGAATGTATAGCAGACCCTAGCAGCGTCCACAAGGAATTTCAGGCGGCTGCAGCGGCTGGCGGGCGGCGCGGAAATCGGTTGCTGGCGGCGGCCAGAATCCGCTATCGTGATACAATGAGAGGTTGGCGGGGAAGCCCGGAAATGCGAAGAGGGAGGAGCCCAAACGCTTGACAGGGCGAAATGATTCGAGTAAGAATAGGCCCCTGTTTTAACTGGCGGGTCGTTAACTCAGTCGGTAGAGTATCTGCCTTTTAAGCAGAGAGTCGTTGGTTCGAGTCCAACACGACCCACCACTCACCCCAAAGTCCCCGTCGTCTAGCCAGGTCCAGGACACCGGCCTTTCACGCCGGCAACACGGGTTCAAATCCCGTCGGGGACGCCAAAGAAATTTTTAGAGGAGCAGCCTGTTATGGTTGATCCTCTTTTTTTTACCCTACGAACTGGAGAATTTGCAGAAGAGCTCGTCAACAAAATGCTGGATGCAATCATGGACGAGGCTTAGATCAAGGGGGTACACCCACACATTATCCATTTTCCATTGTCAATTCTCCGTTGCCCTTCAAGAGCGCGACCGCGTGGGCGGCGATTCCTTCCTCCCGGCCGGCGAAGCCCATCTTCTCGGTGGTGCTCGCCTTCAGGTTGATCGCTTCGGGGGTGACCCCGCAGACGGCGGCGAGCTTGGACCGCATGGCCGGAAAGTGGGGAGCGAGCTTGGGCTTCTGGGCCACCACCGTCACGTCGGCATTCACCAGCTGCAGCCCGCGGGCGGCGGCCAGGGCCATCACCTCGGCCAGGAGCTTCAGGCTGCTGATTCCTCGGTAGCGCTCGTCACTGTCCGGGAAATGACGACCGATGTCTCCCTCGCCCAAGGCCCCAAGCAGGGCGTCACACAGGGCATGGGTGAGAACGTCGGCATCGGAGTGGCCCAGCAGCCCCTTGGGGTGGTCCACGATCACTCCGCCCAGCACTAGATCCCGACCGGCCACCAGGCAATGGGCATCGTACCCGTGGCCGATCCGCAGGGAGAATGGTTCATTCATTGATTTTTCCTCCTCCGTCTGGTTGCGGAGCAGCGCCGCCGCCACCAGCAGGTCTTCGGGGCGGGTGACCTTGAGGTTGCGCTCCGAGCCCTCGACGATGCTGACCTGAATGCCTAGGCGCTCAAGAAGCGAGGCCTCGTCAGTCCCCACGAAGCCGTCGGCGGCCGCGGCGGCAAAGGCCTGCCGGAGGAGGCCGGCGCGGGCGGTCTGGGGGGTCTGGGCCTGCCACAAGCCATCCCGGTCCACTGTCCGCTGCACGCTGCCTCCGACCACTGCTTTCAGGGTGTCCTTCACCGGGATGGCGGCCATGGCCGCCCCGCTCCGTCGGGCCTCGTCGAGGCAGGCGGCGATGAGGGCGGGGGTGACCAGCGGGCGGGCCCCGTCGTGGACCGCAATCAGCTCGGCCGAGCTCGGGACCTCCCGGAGCCCGGCCGCCACCGAGTCCTGGCGCAGGCGGCCGCCCGCGACAACCGCCCGGACCTTGGGAACGGCGAACCGGGCGAGAAGGTCGCGGGTCGGGGCCAAGTGCTCGGCGGGGGCCGCCACGATGATTGCGTCGACGGGGCTCGCCGCAAAGGCCCGCAAGGTATGGATCAGAAGAGGGATGCCGGCCAGGAGGCAGAACTGCTTCGGCAGCGGCAGCCCCATGCGGCTGCCGGAGCCCCCGGCGGGAATGATGGCGTAGGCCTCGGCCATTGTAGAAACGATTTATCAGGAAAAAAACCGGAGACTCAGGCGCACGCTCGCCCAGGTGCCGCGGAAAAGCCGACGCGGTGCCTGGGCGAGCGTGCAGGAAAAATTTTGGAGCGGGTTGTAAGCCGAATTCTGTTCCCCGTACGGGGCCATGATCATTTCTCTGGGATGCCGGTCGCCCGGCACCTCGTGCGACCTACCCGGAAACATCGGACGGGCAGCCCTCGAACGTTTCCCTATTTGGTCTTGCTCCGGGTGGGGTTTACCATGCCTTCCGTGTCGCCACGAAAGCGGTGAGCTCTTACCTCACCTTTTCACCCTTACCCCGCCGTAGCGGGGCGGTTTGTTTTCTGTGGCACTTTCCTTGGGGTCGCCCCCAGTTCGCGTTACGAACCACCCTGCCCTATGGAGTTCGGACTTTCCTCCGGTTTCCGGGGAAACCGGCGATCATGCACCCGCTCCAAACTAAAAATCTAGGTTATTGCACCGGAAAAGTCAATGAGACCGGCCGGACTTCGGCGGGCCAAGCGGCTGCTCACACCTTTTCTTCCTCCACTTCGTGGAACATGAGGCGGTTGCAGGTCGGGCAGGAGAGCAGCTGCTGGGCTTTCTGCAACTCGATGTAGAGCTGGGGCGGGATGTTCATGTTGCACCCCCGGCAGACGCCGTTCAGAACGGGCGCAATGGCGGTGCCGTTCCGCCGCTGTCGAAGCATCTCGTACTTGCGGAGCAGGGTGGGGGCCACCTCGCCGGCTTTCTCGTCCCGGACCTTGGCGATCTTCCCTTTCTTGTCGTTCAGCTCGGCCGCCTGCTGGTCGGCCCTTGCCTGGGCTTCCCCGAGCAGCTTGTCCTTGGCCTCGCAAACGTTGGTCTCTTCGGTGAGCTTGGCCCGCAGGGATTCCACCTGCTCAAGGAGGAGCACCAGCTCCTCTTCCCGCTGCTTGTTATTCTTCTTGCCGTCCTCGATTTCCTTCAACAGGCTCTGGTATTCGCGGTTGGTCTGAACGTTCATGAGCTTGGTCTGCCGCTCCTTAATCCGGGCCAGCTCGTCCTCGACTCCCGCCTCCAGCTCCCGGCGGCGGGCCTCGCTCGCCTCGATCTTTTCCTGCAGCTGGGCGATGGCGGCACGTCCTTCGGCGATTTCGAGGCCGCTTTTTTCGATCTCGGCATACCCCCCCGCGATCTGGGCCTCGATCTTGGCAATCTGATGGTCGATCTGCTGCAACTCCACTAAAGTGGCGATATCCTGTCTCAACGTCCTCTCCTTATCGTTGCTGTGTTGTCTCAACCGCCCCGACTTCCTGCACCGTCCGGTGCACGAAGGGATTGCGCTGACTGGCGGCGGACCGGACCGGCACGTTAGCCCCCCGGGCAGCCACCGTTTCCCGCAATCGGGCAACCAGGGCGGGCACCGCCACGTTTTCGGTGGCGTAATGGCCCGCGTCAATAACGCAAAATTTGTTGGCTTCGGCCCATCTCGCCTCGCTGTGCTTGATCTCCCCGGCCACGAATACCTGGGCACCCCGGCGCCAGGCGGTCTCCACCAGGGCCGAGCCGCTGCCGCCGCAGACGGCGGCCCGGGTGATCCGGTCGGGAAGGGTGCCGGCCTGCTGCACCGTCGTGATGTCGAGGACCGCAAACAGCCGGCGCAGAAACGCCTCGCCCTCGATTCCATCCGGAAGGTCGCCGATCCGACCGCAACCCTCCGGGCCGGGGCCGGTCAGCGGGTCGCAGGCAACGAGGCCCAGCCGGGCGGCCAGAATATCGCTGACCCCATGCGGAATGACATCGAAATTGGTATGGCAGCCGATCACCGCGATCTCCTCGCGGATAGCCATCATCAGGAAACGGCCGCCGGGCTGGTCGGCGCGGATGGCCTTGAGCGGATGGAAGATGGCCGGATGGTGGGTAACGATCACATTCATCCCGGCGGCGGCCGCCTCCGCCAGGACCTCCTCGGTGGGGTCCAGGGCCACCAGGATGCCGCTGATCTCCTGGTCCGGATCGCCCGCCATCAGGCCGACATTGTCCCAGGACTCGGCAAGGGCAACAGGGGCCATGGCCTCGATGCTGGCGAGCAGATCCCTCAGGCGGAGGGTAACCATACGGATGAACCCTCCCGCATCAAAAGAAAAAAGGTACAGTCCTGATTCGGCTGCACCTTTTTCCTCGAACCGGCAAGCCCTTGTCGGGAGGGCTCGGCCAGGGGATGATTTGTTTTGCGCGGAAAAGTAGCTTACCCACTGATACTCGGCTGCATGGTGAAAAGAATGGTGGGCCCACCTGGACTCGAACCAGGGACCGACCGGTTATGAGCCGGTGGCTCTAGCCAACTGAGCTATAGGCCCCAACTGGTCCAGAAAATCTTTTAAGTATAGCAGGTTGATCTGTTCTGTCAAGACCAAACTCAATCTTGAGGGCATGCCGTGGGAAGGACCGAATCCCAGCCGCTCGATGGAGCGGCCGATTAGCTTGTCCCCTGAATCCGTGACGACGGGATCGGTTCGGTCATCCTAACCTTGTTGAGCTAATTTCTTATGCTGCCATCACCAAACTGGAAAATGGCTTCCCCCCCTCGCCCCGCTGGGATTCAGGTTGTCCTAATTCGGCGTTTTGCTCAAAGTGATTGGTGGCCGGAGGCCAAGCCTCTGCCTCAAGGCATTCTCGGTCTGCAGGCATGGTTGCTCGCAATGCCCATCCGAACGGGAAAAGCGCAACTGACGGCGACTAAAATCAATTTGAGCCCGGACGGTTCCGCCCCGGCGCCGGAGCCGGGCATAGGTGTAAAAGATAACAAAGAAAATTCTTGTTGCGCTTTTTGGAAAAAGGCGTATATTCGCCAACCATTCATCACGTAGTTTTGTTGATTTGCTTTTAACCAAAAGGAGGATATCAGATGCGCAAACTTATTTCGTTGGTCATTTGCGGTGCCGTCATGTTGGCGCTGAGCGCTTGCGGCAAGAGCGAGAACGCCACCACCGAGCAGCCGGCGGCCACCCAGGAGCAGTCTGCTCCGGCCGCTCCGGCTGAGGCTGCTGCTCCGGCCGCTCCGGCCGCTCCGGCCGACCAGGCTGCTGCTCCGGCCGCTCCGGCTGCTGACCAGGCTGCTGCTCCGGCTGCTCCGGCTGATCAGGCTGCTGCTCCGGCCGCTCCGGCTGCTCCGGCCGACCAGGCTGCTGCCCCGGCCGCTCCGGCCGCTCCGGCCGGCAAGTAATCCAAGCACTACCGCATTTTGATCAGGGGAAAGCCCGCAGCACCAGCTGCGGGCTTTTTTTATGTGCGCCCGGCACCGACGCACTCTTACGGGTGGAAGTCCCGCCGAAAGTTGATCACAGCGGACGAAGCAAAGTGCAAACTGCATGAGGGCGGCCGAGTGGAGAGGAAGCGCGGAGCGAAGCTGCGAGCCGATCTCGGCGTTCACCATCTCCCTTGACTTCGAATTCTCGAACCGCCCGATGCGGACCCGCATAACCGGGTGGTGTGGGAAGGGATCGATGACGGCTTTTTTTCTTGTGGCCGCTCCCGGGTGGCGGTAAAATAACTGGTTTGCTTCCGAAGGAATCCCCTCCATCTCCATCGTCGGATCCGAAGACCTCCATGAGCAAGCAGCTGCAGAAAGAGATCGCCCGCCGCCGGACCTTCGGCATCATCAGCCACCCCGACGCGGGCAAAACCACCCTGACGGAAAAGCTCCTCCTGTTCGGCGGCGCCATCCAGCTGGCAGGGGCGGTGAAATCCCGCAAGGTTGCCCGCCATGCCACCAGCGACTGGATGGCCATCGAAAAGGAGCGCGGAATCTCGGTCTCCACCTCGGTCATGAAGTTCAACTACCGCGATTTCGAGGTGAACCTGCTCGACACCCCCGGCCACCAGGACTTCTCCGAGGACACCTACCGGGTGCTCACCGCCGTGGACAGCGCCCTCATGGTGATCGACAGCGGCAAGGGGGTGGAGCCCCAGACCGAAAAGCTCATGGAGGTCTGCCGGCTGCGCAACACCCCGATCATCACCTTCATCAACAAGCTCGACCGGGAGGGCCGCGCGCCGCTGGAGCTGATCGCGGAAATCGAGGACAAGCTGCAGGTGGAGTGCGCCCCCTTGTCCTGGCCGATCGGCATGGGGAAGGGGTTCAAGGGCGTGTACAACCTCTACCGCAAGGAGTTGAACCTCTTCACCCCCGGGGCCGATACCCGCAAGGAGGAAGGGGTAGTCATCTCCGACCTGG
>JAJYKH010000097.1 GCA_021788685.1 Deltaproteobacteria bacterium
CACCTCTCCGTACCCTTTGGAGTGCTTGAGAATCCCGTCCCGGACCTCGTAGGTGAGGTTCAAGCCCAAACCGTCGTTCTCGAGGACGTCCACCACCCGCAGGCTTTGCCGGTAGTGGGTGAAGCCCCCGGGCACCAGCTCGTTGAGCACGGTCTCCCCGGCGTGGCCGAACGGGGTGTGGCCCAGGTCGTGGCCGTGGCCGATGGCCTCCACCAGGTCCTCGTTCAGCCGCAGGGCGCGGGCCATGGTCCGGGAGATCTCCACCATTTCCAGGGTGTGGGTGAGCCGGGTACGGTAATGGTCCCCGGAGGGGGAGAGAAACACCTGGGTCTTGTGCTTCAGGCGCCGGTAGGCTTTGGAATAGACGATCCGGTTCCGGTCCCGCTGGAAGGCGCTGCGGATGGAGCATTCCTCCTCGGGACGGATGCGTCCCTTGCTGGCCGCACTCAGGCAGGCATACGGAGAGAGGTGCTCCCGCTCCCGCTCCTCGATTTCTTCCCGGATCGTCATGGCTGGCCCTGCAAAGAATCACCGCTGTGGGATGCGGTGCCCGGGGCGCTTCCGGCTGCCGCCGATCCGCCCCGGGCTGCCGCTGCCGGCAGCGGCCGGAGGCCCGAACACCATTGGGCCACCGCTGCACCCCTCTACCACGGCTTTTATCCACTAAACCATTTTGCCCTTCTTTGCAAGAACCAGGAGGCGGGCTCCCCTCTTTTTCTTGCCTTTTTGGACACGGACTCCTAAATTTGACATTTTGCCCCTCTGGTAAGGAAAACGAAGATGAGCGAGCGGCACGAGCAGTTCATGCGCGAGGCCCTGGCCCAGGCGGAGCAGGCCCTGGCGGCCGGTGATTTTCCGGTGGGCTGCATCCTGGTCCGGGGCGGGGAGATCCTTGCCCGCGGGCGGCGGGTGAACAGCCGGGGGCCGGCGACGAACGAGCTGGATCATGCGGAGATAAACGCCCTCCGGGAGCTGCCAGGGCGACCGGACGCGGCCCCCACCGGCATCGTCGCCTACTCCACCATGGAGCCCTGCCTGATGTGCTTTGCGGCCCTGCTCCTCAACGGGGTCCGCGAGATCGTCTACGCCTACGAGGATGCCATGGGGGGCGGCACCGGCCTTCATCTGGCCCACCTCGCTCCGCTCTACCGGCAGATGGAGGTGGCGGTCACCCCCTCCGTGCTGCGGGCGGAAAGCCTGGCCCTGTTCCGGCGCTTTTTCGCCGACCCGGCCAACAACTACTGGCAAGGCAGCCACTTGGCCGCCTACACCCTGAACCAGCCCTGACCACTCCTCGCCGCAACCATGAATATGGAACCGATCGCCCGCACCCTGGCTTTCAAGCCTTCCGAGAGAAACGTCTTCTTCCACCTCCTCACCGGCTGCAACCTCTCCTGCCGCCATTGCTACATCAATCCGGAGCAGCACGGAAAGGGGATGGTCAGCCGGGAAACCATGCGCGCTTGGCTGGCGCTCTTTTTCGATCGGGAGCGCGAGACGAACCTCGTCTTCCTGGGGGGGGAGCCCACCCTCCATCCGGACTTGGCGGAGGGGATCGCCTTCGCCCGGCAACTCGGGTACCACTCGGTCACCGTGGACACGAACGGCTATCTGTTCCACGACCTGCTCGACCGCGTCTCCCCCCGGGATGCCGTGCTCAGCTTCAGCCTGGATGGCCCATCCCCGGCGGTGAACGATCCCATCCGCGGGGAAGGGGTGTTCGCGGTTTGCACCGGCAACCTCCGGCGGGCGGTGGCCAAGGGGTTCGCGGTGAGCGTCATCTATACCGTGAGCCGGCTCAACCTGGAGCACCTCCGGGAAATGCCCCGGCTGCTGGCCGACTGGGGGGTCCACCGCTTCTTCATCCAGGTGATCGGCATCCGGGGCAAACCGGCCGCCTCCGAGGGCGACCGGTTCCAGCTCTCCCCCGAGGAATGGCTGGCGGTGGTGCCGGAGGTCGCCTGGGAGGCCGCCCGGATGGGGCTGCACGTCGTCTACCCCAAGGTGTTCCTGGAAGAGGGAGAACGGTTCGAGTGTGCCGGCCGCGTGGCGGAAAACTACTTCATCTTCCCCAACGGCCGGGTCTACTGCTGTCCCCTGTGCGAGGATTTCCCCGTCCACACCTACCGGATCGAGGAAGGCCGCCTCGTGAAGAACAGCGGCCTCATCGAGGAGCGGTTCTTCGGCCTCGACATCCCCGAGGGCTGTGTCATGAACAAGCTGCTCCAGCCTGGAAACCTGCGCTACAACGCCGAGGGGCGCCCCCTCTACCGGATTTCGTGCTGTCTCCTCAAGCAGGAGGTGCGGTAGGACGGCCGTGGCCAGATTGCCGCTCTGCTCGATGTTCAAGCGTGGGGCCAGATGTCGGAGGCTTGAAGCAATAACCTGAAAGCCGGTGGTTTTCGCCTCCGATCCTTAGCCTCAAGCGCAGATCCTCCAATCTTTTACGACAGCCTATCCCGGTAATCTTTGTAGCCGAACTTCCGGACGATGGCGGTTTTCCCGGTCTCCGGGTCGTAAATCCCGATGCTCGGCAGCCGCACGCCGTTGAAGGTATTGTTCTTGACCATGGTGTAGTGGGCCATGTCGAGGAAGACCAGCTTCTGGCCGATCCGCAGGGGCTCCGGAAAGGAGTAGTCGCCGATCACGTCGCCAGCCAGGCAGGTGAGGCCGCCCAACCGGTAGGCGTAGGGATGCTCCCCGGGGCGCCCCGCCCCCACGATCTCCGGCCGGTAGGGCATTTCGAGCACATCCGGCATGTGGGCGGCCGCCGAGGTGTCCAGGATGGCGATCTCCATTTCGTTTTTCACGAATTCGAGCACCGAGGCCACCAGCACTCCGGCGTTCAGGGCCACCGCCTCCCCGGGCTCCAGGTAGACCTGAACCCCGTACCGCTCCTGCGTCCGGACGATGAGCCGCTTGAGCAGGCCCACGTCGTAGTCCCGCCGGGTGATGTGGTGCCCCCCGCCGAAGTTGAGCCATTTCATCCGCCCCAGATACCGTCCGAATTTCTCCTCCACCGCCGTCAGCGTCCGGGCTAGGACCTCCGAGGTCTGGCCGCAGAGGGCATGGAAATGGAGCCCCTCGATGCCCGCCAGCTGGTCGGGCCGGAATTCCCCGGCCACCACCCCCAAGCGGGAGAACCGGGTGCACGGGTCGTAGATCGCGGTTTTCACCTCCGAATGCTGGGGATTGACCCGGATGCCGCAGGACACCGCCCGGCCGCACGCGGCCACCCGCTCCCGGAACCGGCCCCACTGGGAAAAGGAGTTGAAGACCAGGTGGTCGGCGTAGCCGAGCAGCTGCTCGAATTCCTCCTCCCGGTAGGCCGGGGCGTAGACGTGCACCTCCCGGCCGAATTCCTCGGCCGCCAGCCGCGCCTCGTCGAGCGAGCTGGCAGTGGCCCCCTGCAGGTACCGGCGGATGAGCGGGAAGAGGCTGAACATGGCGAACCCCTTGAGGGCGAGCAGGATCCGGCAGCCGGTCTCGTCCTGGATGGCGGCGAGGAGCTCCAGGTTGCGCTTCAGGGCGTCCGTTTGGCAGACGTACGATGGGGTGGGGACCTCGGCGGGATCGAAGGGCATGGCGGCAGTCCGGTCTGGGTTACCCATCACAGGGTAAAAGCTCCAGGGAGAAGAATCTCCCCCCTGTAAGCATCACAGGGTGCCGCGCGGCATCGGCCTGTGAGGCTATCCATCAGGCGAACAGGCCGATAACAAAGCAGATGTGGTGCCCTGTGATGGCTTACCGGTCTGGAGCGCAGGGTCGTTTCCGGCCGGGAAGGCCCGGCAGGTGCGGCCCAAGTTACCTCATCGAATGAAAAAAGGAAACAGTTGTCCGCCCGCACGGCGCCTCCGCCCGCCAGGATGCCATCCTCGTAATTTTTTGCTTATGGGGATTGACAAACTCGCGTCTTCTTTCGGATTATGTGTGATGACGTCCCCTTTTTACCTCCGAATGGCCTCGTCGGCGGAAAGGATGGCGCTCACAAGGGAAAGAGCAAAGTCTGTGCTGTGGAGGAGCGAAAAAAAATGGGCTGAACAGTCACGCGATCAAACTGGAGATGGAGTGAGACCCAATGCACAGACACGGAAACGGAAAATGGAGCTGTTACCTTTTGGCGGCCGCTCTTCTGCTGGCCCCGGTCGCGGCGACCGCCGGCAGCCAGCCCGAAGAAAAAGCCAATCCCGTCGCCGCACCTGAGCTGTCGAACGACGACTGCATCAAATGCCATGCCGGCCCTCCCAAGGACATCCAGGAGATGGGCGGCGCCCACCGCACCAAGGTGAGCTGCACGGATTGTCACCAGGGCCACCCGCCTGCGGTGACCGACAACATCCCCAAATGCAGCAATTGCCACAAGGGCAAGAGCCATTTCGAGCTGAAGGGATGCCTCTCCTGCCACTCCAATCCCCACAAGCCCTTGGAGCTGACCCTGAAGGGGAACATCACCGAGCCCTGCCTCACCTGCCACACCGGGCAGATCACCCAGCTACGCGAGAACCCCAGCGCCCATACCAAGCTCGCCTGCACGACCTGCCACGAAAAGCACGGCCAGAAGCCGGAGTGCATGAAATGCCACCAGCCGCACCAGCCGGAAATGACCATGGCAGACTGCACCTCCTGCCACAAGGCCCACATGCCCCTGCAGGTGACCTATGGCAAGGAGACGCCGTCCAAGCAGTGCGCGGCCTGCCATGCCGCCGCTTACCAGCTGCTGACCGCGAGCCATGCCAAGCATTCGCAGCTGACCTGCGCCACCTGCCATCAAGAAAAGCACGGCATGGTGCCGAAGTGCGCCGATTGCCATGGCGCCCCCCATCCTGAGGGAATGATGGCCAAATTCTCCAAATGCGGCGACTGCCACGGCATCGCCCACAACCTGACCAAGTAGAAGGGAAAGGCCATGAAAAGGACGATCTTCGAGAAATTCATTCTGGCCGCCCTGCTCCTCGGAAGCGCCAGCTGTGCCAGCAAAGGAGCAGCGCCGGTGGCCACCGTCACCGATCCTTACGCCGCCGCCCCCCAGCCCCTGACCGTGACCCAATGCGGCCAGTGCCATCCCGGCGTGTTCCGGAACCTCAAGGAGAACGGCGGCCGTCACCAGTTCCAGTGCCAGAATTGTCACCAGCAGCTCCACGCCTTCAACCCGGTCAAGAACAACTGGGCGGAGATCATGCCCAAGTGCAGCCAATGCCACGAGCAGCCGCACGGGGACAAAGTGACCGAATGCCTCAAGTGCCACAGCAACCCGCACACCCCCCGCAAAGTGGCCATGGATGCAACCCTGACCGCCGCCTGCGGCCAATGCCACAGCGGGCCGGCCGGTGACCTCGCCGCCTTCCCGAGCGCCCACACCCAGCAGGGCTGCGCCGCCTGCCACCAGGCCCACGGGCAGATCCCCTCCTGCCTGGATTGCCACGAGCCCCACGTGACGGGGCAGGAGGTGGCCGCCTGCCTGGGATGCCATCCCGCCCACAAGCCGCTGCAGGTCACCTACGACACCAAGGCGGACCCCGCCACCTGCGGCAGCTGCCACGACAAGGTCTACGGGGAATGGCGGGCCACCGCCAGCAAGCACGGCAAGGTCAACTGCGCGGAATGCCACACCAGCCACGGTTTCGTTCCGCAATGCGCCTCCTGCCACGGCCAGCCGCACGATGCCGCCCTGCTGAAGAAGTTCCAGGGCTGTCTCGCCTGCCACATCGACGTGCACAATTTGCCGGTGAAGAAGAAAGGGGAGGGGGAAAAAGGGAAAAGTGACAAGTGACAAGTGACGGGTGACAAGCTCAAGGCAGCAATCGAGGTGCCATTATCCGTCACTCGTTACTCGTTATCCTTAAAAGGAGGGAGCGGCCTGGCGCCGCTCCTTTTTTATTGGCCGGACTCCCTTCCGGGAGGGCCGGGAAGACGATGAGAAGTGACGGTAAGGGGTAACAAGTGACAAGCTCAGGGCAGGGCAAGGTGCCATTCCCCGCCACCCGCCTCCCGCCTCCCGCCTCCCGCCACCCGTCACTCGTCACCCGTCACTGCCCCGGAGGCCGGGAAGAAGATCCGGAACGTGGTTCCCTGGCCCATTTCGCTCTGCACGTCGATGTAAGCCCCGTTTTCGCCGACGATGCGGTCGACAATGGCAAGTCCCAGGCCGGTGCCCCGGCACCGGTCCTTGGTCGAGAAGAACGGCTCGAAGATGTGGGGCATGTTCTTTGGGGGAATGCCGAACCCCGAATCGGCCACGGCCAAGGCCATGTAGGTGCCCCCCGGAATGTCCACGAAACGGCCCCGAAGAGGGGCGGCGAGCGCGAGCCGCCTGGTTTCGATGCGGAGGACCCCGCCCTGGACCATGGCGTCCCGGGCGTTGGTGCACAGGTTGATCAGGACCTGCTCCACCTGGTGGGCGTCGGCCAGGACCGGCAGCTCGTCATCCGCCAGGCTCAGCCGAAGCATGATTTCATCGGTCAGCAGCGCCCGGATAATGCTCGCGACCTCGTCGATGAGGCCATTGAGCCTGATTGGGGTGGGCCGGGCGGCCTGGCGGCTGCCGAAGGCCAGGAGGTTGGATGTCATGTTCCGACCCAGCTTGGCCGCCACCAGCATGTGCTTGAAGTGATCCTCCAGCTGCTCCTTGTTCCCTTCCACCTCGTCCTCCAGCAGGTGGGCGAAGGTGGTGACGGAAGTGAGGATGTTGTTGAAGTCATGGGCCACCCCGGCGGCGAAGTGGCCGAGGCATTCCATCTTCTTGGCCTGGAGCAGCTCCTCTTCGAGCTGTTTCTGGTCGGTGATGTCCCGGTTGCTGCCCCGCTTGCCGCGGTACCTGCCCTCGATGGCGATGGGGCTGCAGGTGTGGGCCAGCCAGCGGATCTGGCCGTCCTTGGTGACGATCCGGAACGTGCGCTCCTCCACCTGCCCTTCCCCCGAATTGAGGATATGGTCCCGGATGGCCGCCCGGTCGTCGGGGTGGATGATCTCGAAGAGGAGCTGGGGACGGGCCGTGAGCTCCTCGCGGGAGTAGCCGGTGATCCGCCGGCACGATGGGGAAATGAAGGCGATCTCGTTCCGCTCGTCGATCCACCATTCGAAGTGATGGGCGTGCTCGGAGACGATCCGGAACTTTTCCTCGCTTTCGGCCATGGCGGTTTCGTACCGGGCGAGGCTCCGGGTGAGGAGCAAAATCGCGCCGCTCCCGAGCAGCCACAGGAGGAAATGGTTGATCAGGATGGAGTTGCGGCTGGAAGCGGCGATCGCCAGGTAGGGGGCCAATGGCACGGCGATGCTCATGCCGCCCCGAACGTCGCCCAGGCGGTACCCCTGCGGGGCATGGCATTTCAGGCACTTCTCCTCGGTCACGTAGGGCGCGAGGAGCCGCAGGTAGGGGCGGCCCTCGATCTGGGTGATCTCGCTCACCTCGCCCGCCCCCTGCTCGAAGGAGAGCAGCGCCGCCCGCTCCCAAGGGTCGGGACTGTTCTCCGGGTCGAGGGGATTGAGGCTGACCGTCCGGTTCATGACGGCAAGCTCGGGCGAGCGCTGGCGGAGAAGATCATAGACCTGACTGGTCATGCGGAAGGGGTTGATCAGGGTGAGGACGCGGCCGTCCGTGGTGGTGATTTCCCTGCCTTCCGGCGGCAGGAAAGTATTGGGCGGGTTCTGCTCCGTAGCCGGGGCGTAGACGCCGCCGTAGAGCGTATTCCACCTCCTGTAGGCGAGATTGTGCTCGAAAATGGTCCGCGCCTCGACCAGGGCCTTGTCGATGGTGTCCCGCTTGTTGGCGTAAAGGTTCCAGCCGGCGGAGACGGCGATCAGAGCGGTCCAGACACCCAGAAGCCAGAGGGAAAACTTCCTGGCGCCGAATTTCTGGCTGAATTCCTGCAGCATCACCGTAACCGATCACAGGGGCATCGGAGCGTCGGGGCAACTCCTGCCTCACTTTTGTATGCGATCACAGATGCCGGAGATGCACGAAAGCGGCCTGTGAGGCTGTACTCGGGGGCGCGAACAGGCCGCTGACAAAGCAGATTCGGTGCCTGTGATCGCTTACGCATCACCGGGCCGGGATGGCCGGCAGGACGGCCGGCTGCAAGGGGCGGGACCAAAAAGGTATGGATGAGATGTTTCGCATGAGGCCGGAGAATGTGCCCACCTGTAAGCCCTTGTTCCCCCGGACCAAGGGAGAGATTTCGGGCTTGTTCCGCGAGTCCCGTTTAAGTATGCTATTCTTTGGAAAAATTGTCTAGTTTTAATGCCTGGGTGGGGTATGCGCCGGGAAAGACGGCGGAGGAATCCCATGGCGCGCGAGGAAACGGGACGGAGTTTGAAAACTTGCTCCGGCCCATCGACGAAGACCCCCATGAGCCAAGGAGAGAATGATGACCGGAAAGCGTTTTCTTTCAGTGCTCCTTTTGGTGGTGATCTTTTCGCCGGGGCTTCCCGGCACGGCCGCGGCCGAGGTGATCAATCAGGCGCGCTGTTACGATGAGGCGGGCGCGGAGATCGCCT
>JAJYKH010000098.1 GCA_021788685.1 Deltaproteobacteria bacterium
TGGCGGTGAGCCTGGCCGAGCACCGGGCCTTCGGCGCGGAGTACGCCCGCCAGACGATCCGCAACGCCCAGACCCTGCACGCGTAACCAGTCCCGCCTTGTCCATCGTCGTTCCCCTCTTCAACGAGGAAGACAACGTGCAGGCCCTGATCGGGCGGATCGTGGGGGGCGTCGGCCCGTGCGGCCAGGATTTCGAGATCATCGCCGTAGACGACGGGAGCACGGACCTGACCTTCTCCCGCCTCTGCCAGGCCCAGGAGCAGGTTTCCGCCCTGCGGGTGATCAAATTCCGCCGCAATTTCGGCCAGACCCAAGCCATGCAGGCCGGCATCGACCATGCCCGGGGGGAGGTCATCGTCACCATGGACGGCGACCTGCAGAACGACCCCGCCGACATCCCCAACCTGCTCGCGAAGATCGCGGAAGGGTACGACGTGGTCTCCGGCTGGCGGCGGAAGCGGAAAGACAACGTGCTGCGCTGCATCCCCTCCCGGGTGGCCAACCGGCTTCTCGCCTTCGTCACCGGGGTGAAGATCCACGACAACGGCTGCTCGCTCAAGGCATACCGGGCCTCGGTCATCAAGAAGGTGCAGCTCTACTCCGAGATGCACCGCTTCATCCCCGCGTTCGCCTTTCTCCGGGGCGGCCGGGTGGCCGAGCTGGAGGTGCGGCACCACCCCCGGGTCCACGGGCGGAGCAAATACGGTTTTTCGCGGATCTGGAAGGTATTCTTCGATCTGTTCGTGCTGCGGCTGGTCCTCAACTTCTCGGAACGGCCGCTGATCTGGTTCGGCTCCTTCGCCTTCGCCTCCCTCCTCGCCGCCCTGGCCCTCGCCCTCTGGCTCGCCTGGAACTGGCAGGCGACCATCGTCTGGCCGGGGGTGCTGCTCCTTTTGACTTTCAACGGTTTCGTTTTCCTGCTCTACGGCATCATCGGCGAGCTTACCGCGAGGCTCGCCTTCCGGCCGGTGGCAAAGGAGGACCTTCATGACTGACGCCCCAAGCAAGCAGGCGGCCCCCGCCCCCAGGGTTTCCGTGGTGGTGCCGGTTTCCGAACGGCACGACGACCTCGCAGCGATCTACCGGGTCCACCGCCAGGTGCTCCGGGAGATGGGGCTTTCCTGCGAGCTCATTTTCGTCCTGGACGGGCGGTTTCCGGAAGCGGAGCGGCAGCTCGCGACGCCGGAAAAGGAGCCCGACTGCACGGTCATCCGCTTTCCCCGCCACTACGGGGAGTCCCGGGCCCTGAGCGCGGGCTTTGCCGCCGCCCGCGGTGAGCTGGTCCTCACCCTGGCTGCCTATTTGCAGATCCAGCCGGCCGAGATCGCCAAGCTGTTCGCCGAGCTCACCCCCGCCCAGGACATGGTCACCGGCAGCCGCTTTCCGCGCCGGGACAACTGGGTGAACCGGGTGCAGTCCCGGCTGTTCCACGGGCTGGTCCGCCGGCTCACCGGCGAAAGCTTCCAGGATGTTTCCTGCGGAGTGCGCCTGCTCCGGCGGGAGGTCCTGGCGCACCTCGGGCTCTACGGGGATTTGCACCGGTTCCTGCCGCTCCTTGCCATCCAGAAGGGATTCAAGGTCAAGGAGGTGCCGCTGGCCCAGGCCTGCGAGGACTGCCGGCTGCGGCTTTACCGCCCCGGCGTGTACTGGCGGCGGCTGCTTGACATCCTCTCCGTGTTCTTCCTCTTCAAGTTCACCCAGAAACCCCTCCGGTTCTTCGGCCTGCTCGGGAGCGGCATCGGCCTGTTCGGGCTGCTCCTGGCCGGGACGACCGTCTTCCAGCGGTTCTTCTTCCACCACGGGCTGGCGAACCGGCCCCTTTTCCTCATCGGCGTCCTCATCACCCTGGTGGGGCTGCAGACCTTTTTCATCGGCTTGATCGGGGAGATCATCATCTTCCTGCACATGCCGGAGCAGCCCCGATACCGGATTGATAAGCTCATCGAGCGCTAAAAAAATTTTTTCCTCCCGAATGGCCGGTCTCCCGCAGTTTTTTGCATGCGGGCTTGCATTTCTCGTAAAATTCTTTTATCTGGAAGTGTCACCGTCGTTTCCGCTGGCACGACCACTTCTCGCCAGGAAAACCGTTTGGCATTTTCCCGCGGTTGCCCGGTACGACCTCTGCCATCAATCTGAATCCGTGATAAATAGGTTCAGCGAGCTCAACCCGTCGTCGCGATTCAGGATCAACACCAAACAGGTACGCACCATTGCCGTTCCTTTCGCCTGAAGGAGGCTTGCACGTGGGGACCAACCCGCAGGAAATGAACATGATGTCCATCCGCAAGCGGCTGGCCGGCCTCAGGCTGCGTCTGGAAGGGGTGGCGAGCGCCTGGACGGTGGACACCTACGAATCCCTCCTCCAGTTCTACGTCGATATCCTGCCTCGCCTCATGGAGGCGGAGCGCTGCACGATCTACGTGATCGAGCTCGGCACCAACCGGATCTGCTCGAAGTTCGGCACCGGCATCTCGGAAAAGCAGATCGAGGCCCCCCGGGAGGGGAGCGTGGCCGGGCGGGTGATCACCACCGGCGAGGGGGTGATCGAAAACGACCTCGACCGGCGGCAGGGATTTCACACCGTGATCGGCGAGGAGACCGGCTTCATCACCCGCAATATGGTGTGCGTGCCCATCCGGAGCGTCACCGGCCATGGCGTCACCGGGGCCATCCAGGTCCTCAACCGGAAGGGGGGCCGCCCCTTCACCGGGCCCGACCTGGATCTCCTGGAAGAGGTGGGCAACTACCTCTCCATGTCCATCGAAAGCATCATCCTCAACCAGGAGATCATCCGCATCTCCAGCCAGATGGACCGGGAGGTGAAGCGCTTCGACCGGAGCTTCTTCCTCGACACCCCTTTCGTGGCCGAGAGCCCGGCCATGCTCGACGTGCTCGACCTGGTGCACCTGGTGAGCCGGTCGCCCGTCAACGTGCTGCTCCAGGGCGAGCACGGCACCGGCAAGGAGCTCATCGCCCGGCTCATCCACGAGACGAGCACCCGCCGGGACCGCGCCTTCGTGGCGGTCAACTGCGCCGCCATTCCCGAAAACCTCATGGAAAGCGAGTTTTTCGGCTACGAGAAGGGCGCCTTCACCGGGGCCGACCGGCTGAAGCGGGGCCGGTTCGAGGAGGCGAGCGGCGGCACCCTCATGCTCGACGAGATCGCCGAGCTGCCCCCCCTCATCCAGCCCAAGTTCCTGCGGGCCATCCAGGAGGGGGAGGGGATGCGCCTCGGCGGCAGCAAGATCATCAAGTACGATCTCCGGCTGGTGAGCGCCACCAACAAGGACCTCAAGGCCGAGGTGGAGGCGGGCCGCTTCCGGGACGATCTCTTCTTCCGGCTCTTCTCGGTGGAGATCCGCATCCCGCCCCTCCGGGAGCGGCGGGAGGACATCGTGCCCCTGGCCCTCAACTTCCTCAAGGAGGTCTCCACCCGGTTCGGCCGGGAGGTGGGCGGGTTCGCCCCGGAGGTTCTCAACCTCTTCGAGGCTTATCACTGGCCGGGAAACGTCCGGCAGCTCCGGCGCGAGGTGGAGCGCATGGTCGCCCTCACCGGCGACCACGAGCAGATCGGCGTGGACAAGTGCTCGCGCGATGTCCTGACCGCGGCCGGCGATGCCAGGAAGGGGGACAGCTCGGGATACTCCATCCCCAAGCAGGTGCAGGATCTCGAAACCACCCTGATCCGCAAGGCGCTCGACGCCACCCAGGGCAACAAGCTGCGGGCCGCCAAGCTGCTGGGCATCACCCGGCAGGGGCTGCACAAGAAGCTCAAGCGCTACCAGATTTCGTAAGCGCCCGCAGGCACCGTATTCTCCTTTCTCCGTTGATGCATTGGCGCCTCAGCACACCGGCCGGAAACCGCCCTCCTGCCGTCTTCGTTCCCGGGTGGGGGTTCGACGGCCGCATCCTTGGCCTGGCCCGGCCCCCGCTCCCCTGGCACGCTCCTGAATCGGTCGTCGATCCGGCCCCCTTCCAGGGGGACCTGCTCGGTTTTCTCGACCGGGAGGGGCTGGCAAGGGTCCGGCTGATCGGCTGGTCCATGGGCGCCCACTTGGCCCTCGACTTCGCCCGCGCGCATCCCGGGCGGGTGGCCTCGCTCGACCTCCTCGCCATGCGCCGGGAGTGGCCGGCTGCGGAAATCGAGCAGATCCGCCGGGAGCTGGCCGCCGATCCGCAGGGGTTTCTCGCCGCCTTCTACCGCAAGTGCTTCCTGGGAGACCGCGCCCTGTACCGGCTCTTCCAGAGCACCCTGGAGGCCGGTTGCCTGCGGGAGCCGCCGCTCGCGGTTCTCCACCGGGGGCTCGACTATCTGGCCCAGGCCCGGAGCCTGCCCGCGCCGGTCCCCACCAGGCTGGTGCACGGCCGGCGGGACCTCATCGTGCCCCTGGCCGAGCGGGCGGAGCTGCCGGGGGCGGAGTCCGAGGTCCTCGATCACGCCGGCCACCTGGTCTTCCTGGGGGCCGGCTGTACCCTGGCGGGAGCGGCGCGGAAGGAATCGCTCCGGCGCCGGTTTTCCCAGGCGGCCCCCACCTACGACCGCCACGCGGGGATCCAGCACGAAGCAGCGGCGCTTCTCGCCTCGCGCCTCCCGGCCGGCCCGGTCGGTTCCGTGCTCGAGATCGGCTGCGGGACCGGCCGCTACACGCTCCTGCTCGCGAACCGCTACCCCGGGGCGCGGATCACGGCCCTCGACTTCTCCCCGGCCATGATCGAGGTCGCTGCCGGCAAGCTGGACGGCCGGCCGGACATCCGGTTTCGGGACGAAGATGCCGAGCTGTTTCTGGAACGGGCCGCCACTTCCTTTGATCTGATCACGTCCAACGCGGCCTGCCATTGGTTTGGCGATCTGCCGGCGGCGCTTGCCAATGCCAGCCGGCTGCTCAACCCCTCCGGGCTGTTCTGGGCCTCCATTTTCGGGCCCGAGACCCTGGGCGAGCTGCGGCAGGGGCTCTCGTTTCTCTTCGGCCGGGAGGTCCCCCTGCCCTCGGACCATTTTCCGGCCGAGGATTTTCTCCGGCGGCTCATGGCCGGCCATCTCACCCGGGGCGAGGTGGAGGAGGTCCGCATCGTCCGCCAGTATTGGTCGCTTCCCGACCTGCTCCACCACATCCGGAACACCGGCACCGCCGGTTTCCAGGAGGGACCGCCGCCGGTCTTCACCCGGGGGCGGCTGCGGCGGCTGGACGCGTGGTTCGCCGAGCGCCACGGGGGCTACCGGCTGACCTACCAGGTCTTTCTGGTCAGGGGGGAGAAGTGAGAAACCGAAGGTCGAATATCGAACGTCGAACATCGAACGTCCAATATGGAAGACATCCGATCAGACACCACATGAAAACGAGCGAGACCGATGCCTGACCCTCAGCATGCCGGTTCCTCCGCCCTCTTCGTGACCGGGACCGATACGGATGTCGGCAAGACCTTCGTCTGTGGGCTGCTCCTGGGCTATCTGCGGGGGGAGGGGATCGCGGCGGGGTACCAGAAATGGGTGAGCACCGGCGGCGAGGGGCTGCCGGCGGACCTGGCGGCCTGTCTCGAGGCGGCCGGGCTGCCGGTCGCCGAGGCCGTGCCGGAGCTGCAGACGCCCTACCGTTTCCGGCTTCCGGCCTCTCCCCACTTGGCGGCCGAGGCGGAGGGGCGGTCGATCGAACCTGACCTCATCCTGGCCCGCTTCCGGGAGCTCGCCGCCCGCCATCCTGTGCTGATCGTGGAAGGGGTGGGCGGGCTCCTGGTGCCCGTGCGCCGCGACCTCCTGCTGGCCAATCTCCTGGCCCGTTTGGCGCTGCCCACCCTGGTGGTGGCCCGGAGCGGCCTTGGCACCCTCAATCACACCCTTCTCACCCTGGAGGCCTTGCGCGCCCGGGCTGTCCCGGTGCTGGGGGTGGTCTGCTCCGACAGCGGCCATGACGAAGACGAGCGGATCGCCGCGGACAACCTGCGGACCATTGCCGATATGGGAAAAGTCACCGTCTTCGGGCGGCTGCCCCGCTGCCGCACGGCCGCGGAAGCGGCCATCGCCTTCCGGCCGGTGGGGGATGCCATCCGAAAGGTCCTTTGCCACTGACCGGACTGCGATCCGGACGCCGGTCCGAGGGCGATCCTGCAAGATCAACGGTCTGCTGGGGAAAGGGACAAGGACTAGGCGAAATGCCCGGGTGAAAAGGAGGGGGACCGAAAAATCGGGACTGCCTGCCGGGGCCGGCAGGTTATTGGCAGTACAGGTCCCGCAGGGACTTGATGAGCTTCAGGATCCGGTCGTCGCCGATCCGGTTGTACATGAAGTTGGCGTCCTTGCGCGAGCTGACGATCCCCTGGTTGCGCAGGATGGTGAGGTGCTGAGAGACATTGGCGTTGGTCGTTTGGACCGCCTCCCGCAGCTCGCCGACCGTGCGCTCCCTGGCTTCCAGCAGGCAGAGGATCTTCAGCCGGATGGGGTGGGACATGGTCTTGAGCAGATGGGCCACATCGTGGATGTGTCGATCTTCCACTTTCGTTCTCCCGCGTGAAGATAACGTTTTAATTTAATTCTCAACCCCCTGGGTGTAAAGAGGAATTTGGGCCGGCCTCCGAGCCCCGTTTGCGGCGGGGCGCCGCCCTTCCCGGACCCCCCTGGTCACCGGTTTCCGGCAAACGAGACCAGCACCGGCTCCCCTGGCGCTACGGCGAGCCGCTGGGCGGCATTGCCCTGGTTGACCGCGATTTCGAGGAGGCCGCGGCTGCCGAAGAGGGCGACCAGCTCACCGGGGGCGGCGCTCCCGTAGGCAGGGGCCGGCCCGGCAATGACCGTTTCCCGGACCCGGAGCGAGATCGCCGCCGGGGAGGGGCCACCGGCTCGCAGGAAGGTTTCCCGGGAGATGTTGGTCAGGAGATTCCCGAAGTGGTCGATGCTTACTACCTCCCCGGTCACGGCAGGTCCGTTCGGATCGATCATGGGGGAGGGAAGGGGGAGCATCGCCAGCTCTTCCCTGGGCAGGCGGCGTCCCACCGCCTCCGGCGCCATGCCCCGGGCCAGGGCGGCGGCGACCGGCGCCAGGATGTCGCGGCCGTGGAAGGTGGCGCTCAGGGGCTCCAGGAACAGCTCTCGGCATTCCACCTGGTAGGCGGCCTCGAAGCCGGCCCTGACCACCAAAGTCAGCACCCCGTTGTCCGGGGCGAGGAAGAGCTGCCCGGCCGCCGCCACCAGAACCAGGCGCCGCTCGGTGCCCACCCCCGGATCGACTACCAGCACGTGCAGGGTGCCGGACGGAAAGTAGGGCCGGGCGGCCTCGATGGAATAAGCGGCCCGGCGGAGGTCCTGGGGCGGAACCTGGTGCGTGAGATCCACGATGCGGGCCGCCGGGCAGTGGGAGAGAATCACCCCTTTCATGATGCCCACGTACTCGTCAATCAGCCCGAAATCGGTAGTGAGGGTGATGAGGCGCATTTTCATACAGTAACAAGGAACAAGTGACAAGTAACGAGGAAAGGCTCCAAATTTCCTCACTCGTCACTGGTTCATCAATCGATGCAGCCCGACCACCTCCACCTCCCTGCGAAGCCGCTGGCGGTTGGCGGCGAGGGCCGCGATGGTGGCCGGGTAGGGGTGGCAGATGGCCACCGCCGTTCCGTGCTGCCGGGCCTTCTGGATGAGCTGATCGATCTGCCGCGCGATGGCCGCCGGCTCCTGGACATTGTCCAGGAACACGTCCCGACGGCGGGCCGGGACCCCGAGCTCCATCGCCACCTGGAACCCGACGCTGGCGGGCGTGGTGAGGCTGTCGAGGAAAAACAGACCCCGGGGGGGAAACAGGGCGAGCACCGTCCGCATCGCCTCGCGGTCGGCAGTGAGCTTCGATCCCATGTGGTTGTTGACCCCCAGTGCCCCCGGCACCAGGGCGAGGTCCCTTTCCACCTCCTGCCGCAGGGCGGCCTTGGACATGCTCAGGAAGAGGGCCCCCGGGCCCGGGTCCCAGCGCTTGGCGTCTTCGGGCTCCATGGGCAGGTGCATGAGAATGTCGCGGCCGCGCCGCTTGGCGGCGCGAATCAAGGCTTCGGTGTGAGGGGCGTGGGGCAGGAAGGAAAAGGTGAGATCGAGATCCTGGGCGAGCATCTGCTCCCCCCGCACCCTGCTCAGGCCCATGTCGTCCACGACGATGGCCACCCGGGGCGGGGCGGCAGCCCGCCTTTTGGCCGGGGACCGCAGGACAGCGGGAAGCGGCGCGGGCTTCGGCACCGGGAATGACTTGTGTTTCCGGTGGAGGACCGGTTTGGGCGCCGCCGGAAGAGCCGATGAGGGCGCGGGGGCGGGCGGGGACGTGGGCCGCTCCCGCTTCATCAGGTTCGCCAGGGAGGGCGGGATCCTAGTCCAGGGGCCGGGGGTGCGCAGGAAAACGATGTAGAAAGCCGCTCCCAAGGAGATCGG
>JAJYKH010000099.1 GCA_021788685.1 Deltaproteobacteria bacterium
ACGATTTTCGCCACGCCGCCGTGGTTGTCGATGTAGAAGCCGTATTCCACGAAGTAGGGGGCGAGGAGGATCACCTCGTCGCCCGGATCGAGGAGGGCCTTGAGAGCCACGTTGAGGGCACCGGCCGCGCCGCAGGTCATGAGCAGCTCGTCCCCGCTCAGGGCCATGCCCTGCTCGGCCCCGACCTGGGCGGCCACCTTCGCCCGCACCTGGGGGTAGCCGCCGTTGGGCATGTAGCCGTGCTGCCCCGGCCCCGCCTGGGCGGCCAGCCGCCGGAGCGCGGCCTCGAAGGCGGCCGGCGGCGCCAGGTCCGGGTTGCCCAGACTGAAATCGAAAACGTTCTCCGCCCCGTACCGGGCCTTCAACCTGGTTCCTTCCTCGAACATCTTGCGGATCCACGAGGACCGCTCCGCAAACGCCGCCATTTTCTTGGCAATGGCCATGATTCTCCCTCACCTCCCTGTCGGTTCTCTTCTTTCTGTTCCAGCGGAAACGATGGCGCTGCTTCCTGCGACCCGAGGCGGTACTAAAGCACAAAACCGGGGCCGGTTCAACTCCCTTGCATGTGAGGAGGCCTGAAAGCAGATGAATCGGTTGCAAATTCACGGGCAGCATGCTAGAGATTTTCCCAGATGGGAACCTGCTGTACCGCCCGCCTAGCGCCCGTAGCTCAACTGGATAGAGCATCGGACTTCGGATCCGAGGGTTGGGGGTTCGAATCCCTCCGGGCGCGCCAATAAATCCACAGAAGCCTGAGGAGTTAGCAATCTCTTCAGGCTTTCTTTTTCCGTCGTCTCCCCTATGCGAGGGTGACTCTGTGCAAGGGGCGCAAGAGGATATCAGAGTGGAGTTCCACCCCTGCAGGTGTCCTGCTGGCGGTAATTCTGGGGGGTGTTTCCCGGAGCCGGGCCGATGATGACCCCGGATAGCGCATAAATGCTTGCGGTGTGTGCTCTTGGCAGGCCTTTCACGCCGGCAACACGGGTTCAAATCCCGTCGGGGACGCCAGAAGAGAATTCGTGGGAATCGGCATGAGCTGATTCCCTTTTTTATTTCATTTGGCGCCACGCCCGGCGGCGAACCGGGCCACCCGGCCACTGCCCTTCCATTCCGCCGTCCGCACCAGCCGAACCAAGTCGTCCGCCACTTCCCACTTATTGAGCGGGCTTACGAAATAAAGCCCGTCCACGAAGGGGGAGATGGCCGCCACCATCTCCTTGGTGAGCTCCAGGGCCGCCTTGCGCTGATCTTCCACCTTTTCATACTGCCAGAGTTTTTTGCGGATGGCCTCCGGAATGGAGATGCCGGGCACTTCGTGGTGGAGGAAGTCGGCGTTGCGGGCGGAAATGATCGGAAAGATCCCGGGGAAGATGAGGAGGTCGAGATGGGCGGTCTTCTCCATCATGCGCTCCACTTCCTCGGCGGCGAAGAAGGGCTGGGTCATGACGAAATGGGCGCCCAGGGCCGCTTTGCGCTCGAGCCGCCGCAGCTGCACCTCCGGGTTGGCCGGCCGATAGCTGAAGGCGACGCCGATGGAAAAATCGGTGTGCTCCTTGACCCGCCGGCCGGCCATGTTGTACCCGCGGTTGAACCGGTCGATCATCCGCACCAGGCCGAAAGAGCGCACGTCAAAGACCCCGCTCGTCCCCGGCTGGTCGCTCGAGGTGGCCGGGTCGCCGGTGACCGCCAGAATGGCGTCGATTCCCAGCAGATGCGCGCCCATGATGTGGGACTGGAGGCCCAGGGCGTTGCGATCCCGGCAGGTGAGATGGATCACCGTCTTGATCCCCACCTCCTCCTTGATCCGGTGGGCCAGGGCCAGGTTGTCGGCGCGGAGCACCGCGAGCGGGCTCTCCCCCAGGGTGATGGCGTCGGCGCCGCTCGCGGCGAGCGCCCGGGCGCCCTGGATGACCCCCGTCACATCGAGATGGGGCGGGGGATCAAGCTCCACGAGAATGGGCATCCGGTCCGGCCGCAGCCCCGAGAGCAGCACCCCCGCCCCCTGGGCGGGCACCTCCCCAGCCCCAGCTTCCCCCTCCAGGCGGCCGATCTCGGCGCGGGTCACCGGCCGCTTGCCCACCCGCGGCAGCTTGCGGATCTCCTGAATGTGGACCGGAGTGGTGCCGCAGCAGCCCCCCACCAGGCGGGCCCCCAGCTTGATCATCTCCCCGATCACCCGGGCCATGTACTCGGGCTGGGCAGGGTAGACCATCCGGTGCCCGACGATCTCGGGAAAGCCGGCGTTGGGAAAGGCGGAGAGCGGCACCTGCTCCTTGAGGGGCGAGAGCCGCTCAATGGCCTTGAGCATCGATTTGACCCCCCGGCCGCAGTTGGCCCCGACCACCGAGGCACCCGCCTTAAGGGCCGCGGTGCCGCACTTGAGGGCGTCATCGCCGCGGGCGGTCTTGCCGCGGGCGGGATAGGCCATTTGGGCCACGATCGGGAGATCGGCCGTCAGCCCTCGGGCCGTGCGGATGGCAAGCAGCAGCTCGTCGAGATGGGTGAAGGTCTCGAGGATAAGGAGGTCGATGCCGCCCTCCAGCAGGGCGCCGATCTGCTCCTTAAAGGAGGCCTCCACCTCGCCTGGGTCGGTGTCGCCGGCCTCCAGGGGAAATTCCACCCCGGTGGGGCCCACCGACCCGGCCACGTAGATGTCCTCGCCGGCCGCCCGCCGGGCCAAGGCCACCCCGGCCAGGTTGATCTCCCGGATCTGGTCCTCGAGCCCGGCGGCCAGCAGCTTGAAGCGGTTGGCGCCGAAGGTGTTGGTTTCGATGAGCTGGCTGCCGGCGCGGATGTATTCCTCGTGCACCGAGTAGATGAGGTCGGGATCGCTCAGATTGAGCCGGTCGGTGTTCTTGCCCAGCTCGATTCCCTTTTCATAAAGGTAGGTGCCGATGGCACCGTCGCCGAGGATCACCTTTTCCTGCAGGTAGTCGAGAAACGGGGGTTTCATGTCATCCAGGTCCAGGGGGAACGAAAGAGGTCCTTCTTGCGTGCGGGTGGCGGCAGGGGCCACCCCCCCGAGAAGCTGCGCAGGCGAATCTGCTTTTTGCCGATGGGGTCTCCCGGTGCCGATTCGCCCTCGCTCGGCCGAAGCCCCTCTGAGCACACTGCACTTATACCGCCCGAGGATGTCGTCCAGCAAACAATTTATACCTTGGCGGAGAGATGTCCGCAGGGAAAAACGCTCTCCATCGTTTCAATTTCGCTTGCATGAGGGCGTTCCCTGTCGGAAGATGATTGCGGCGGAGGAGATCTTTTATAGCAGGCCCCTTCCGGGCTCTTCGCCCCCAGGTGGGCAAAATGGATGGCGACGTAGCGTAACCTCCTGTTATCGGGTAAAGAATTTTCTTGACAACTCTCTGCCTGAGGCGTATAAGTGCTTCCGCTTAGGAGCTAAATCTCAGGCGGTGCATGCTACCAATTCCTTTTTTATGACATAAAAACAATTCATTAGTTGTCTCGTGAAATCGAGACAGCCGGCGCGAGAGCGGCTCTTTTGGGGAGCCGTTTTTTTTTGTCATGAGAGGATTGGACGCGGCCACGCTGATGCGTGTCCGATTTTTCGTTAAAAAAATCAATGACTTATCAGCCACGAAAGGACGTGGCGCCCATGCGGAAGACAACGGTTGTCATTTTGGCGGCGGTTGCTTGCATCAATCTGGGGTTGTGGATTTTATTCAGCGGCTCGGCGCCGGCTGCGCCCTCCTGGACCGGCATCATCAGAGGGGTATCGTTCAGCCCCTATCGTGAAGGGGAGGATCCCTTGGCCTTCCGGAATCCTTCGCCGGCAGAAATTGATGCCGATCTCCGGATGCTCTCGAACAAGGTCGGCGGGGTCAGGATCTATTCCTGCCGGAACGGCATGGAGGTGGTGCCGGCCCTCGCCGAGAAATACAATCTGCCCGTGACCGCCGGGGCCTGGCTCAACGGCGAGCCCGCCCACGATGAGCTGGAGATCCAGGCCCTCATCGCCGCCGCGGCGTCCCCCGCGGTCAAGCGGGTCATCGTGGGTAACGAAGCCGTGCTGCGCGGCGAGGTGACCCCGGCGGAGCTGGCCGGCTATCTGAAGCAGGTGCGGGCGGCCGTCAAGGTGCCGGTCTCCACGGCCGAGCCCTGGCATGTGTGGCTCAAGCATCCGGAGCTTGCCGCGAACGTCGACTTCATCGCCATCCACGTCCTGCCATACTGGGAAAAGGTGGAGATCGACAATGCGGTGCCCTGGGTGTTCGAGCGGTATCGGCAGGTGAAGGCGGCCTTCCCGGGCAAGCCGATCATCCTCGGCGAGGTTGGCTGGCCGAGCGCCGGCGAGCGGCGGGGCCGGGCCAAGCCGACCCTGGCCTCCGAGGCCCGGTTCCTGCGCGAGTTTCTGCCGGCGGCCGCCAAGCTCGGGCTGGACTACTTCGTCGTGGAGGCATTCGACCAGCCGTGGAAGGTCCCAATGGAAGGCAAGGTCGGCGGCTATTGGGGCATTTTCGATGTCCATCGCCATCCCAAGTTCCCCTGGACCGGGGAAATCAGAGAAAACCCGGTCTGGCCGTATCAATTCGCCCTCTCCCTGGCGGCCCTTTTGCTGATCGCGGTTTATTTTCGCCGCCGCCAAGACCAGCCGCTGCCCTCCAAGCTGATGTTCGCCCTCCTGGCCCAGGCGGTTTTTTCCGCCCTCGCCTGGACGGGGGGCGCTCCCTGGACCCATAACCTGCTGCCAGGGGAGGTAGTGGCCTGGGCGTGTCTGCTCCCGTTTCAGGGGGGGCTGCTCCTGGTGGTCCTCCTGAACGGCTTCGAGCTGGCAGACATGTTCCGCCCGCGCTTCAAACGGCGGTTCCTGCCGGTCGCGGAGCCTCCCGCCGGCTCCCTTCCAAAGGTCTCTCTCCATGTGGCCGCCTGCCGGGAGCCGTCCGAGATGGTGATCGCCACCTTGGACAGCCTGGCTGCGCTGGAATACCCCAATTTCGAAGTCATCGTGGTCGACAACAACACCCCGGACCCCCACCTGTGGCAGCCGGTGGAGGCGCACTGCGCCGCCCTGGGCGACCGGTTCCGGTTCTTTCATCTGGAGAAGTGGCCAGGGTTCAAGGCGGGCGCCCTCAATTTCGCGCTCGCCAAGACCGCCCCGGATGCCGAGATCATCGGTATCATCGACAGCGACTACCTGGTGCGGCCGGATTGGCTGGCCGCCATGGTCCCCCATTTCGGAAAAACGGGAGTCGGCTTCGTGCAGGCACCCCAAGACCACCGGGAATGGGAGGGGAGCCCCTTCAAGGAGATGTGCAACTGGGAGTATCAGGGGTTCTTCGACATTGGCATGGCCTACCGCAACGAGGGCAATGCCATCATCCAGCACGGCACCATGACCCTGATCCGCCGGAAGGTGCTCCAGGAGGTCGGCGGCTGGGGGGAATGGTGCATCTGCGAGGACGCCGAGCTCGGTTTGCGCATTCTGGAGCATGGCTACCAATCGGTCTATGTCAACCAGAGCTTCGGGAAGGGGTTGACTCCCGACTCTTTTGCCGGCTACAAGCGGCAGCGCTTCCGGTGGGCCTACGGCGCCGTCCAGATCCTGCGGCGCCATTGGCGGCAGCTCCTGCCCTGGAATAAGGAAAGCCGGCTCACCATGGCTCAGCGCTTTCACTTCGGGGCCGGATGGCTTCCCTGGTTCGCCGATTCGCTCAATATGCTGATGACCACCCTGAATCTGCTCTGGGCCACAGGCATGCTGCTGTTTCCCAAGTACGTGGGGACCCCGCTCACGGTGTTTTTGCTGCCGCCCGTGGGGGCGTTCCTCTTCAAGCTCTTCCACGTCCTGGTGCTCTATAGAGCCCGGGTGCGGTGCAGCCTCATGCAGCGGCTGGGGGCCGCCCTCGCCGGCATGGCCCTGGTGCATACCATCGGCAGGGCCATGCTGGCCGGGCTGATGACCTCCGGGAAGCCGTTCCTGCGGACGCCCAAGTGCGAGGGCCGCCGGCCCCTGCTTCAGGTCTTGGCCATGGCGGATGAAGAAATCCTCATGCTGGTTTCCCTGCTGATGGCCGCCTTTGCCCTGGTGGCGGTGAACGGCTTCGAGAACCCCGACATCGTCCTCTGGGCAGGGGTCCTCGCGGTGCAGGCCCTCCCTTACGGCGCGGCCCTGGTGCTCTCGTTGGCCAGTATCGTTCCCGCGCCGCTGCCCGATCGCCAACCCCGTCCCCTGTGGCGCTTCCGGCTGGCGTGGGGGGGCAGGAATCCGCGGTCGGCCTCATCGTCCCACTGAGGAGTTGGTATTTGTAGTCAATCGGTCCCGTGCACAGACGGGGCTGTCATATAACGAAGGAACGGCTGTCGAGGGCCTTGGCGGCAGCCGCCGCATCAGGATCAAGGCATCGAACAAAAAGGAGAAGAGGTATGAAAAGGATGTGGAGAAACGGCAAGATTCAGTGTTACGCTACGGTGGCGGTCTTGGGGCTCGCCGTGGTGATCAGCAGCGGCTGTGCCAAGAAGACGGTCCAGGGGGAGGACCTTTCCGCCAAGGCCGCTGCTGCTCCCAAAGAGGAAGGTCTGCTGACCGAGACCGCGGCTCCCGAAAGCGCGGAGCGCTTGAGCCCGAACAGCAGGAGCACCTGGCCTCTGCTGCCGGTCTACTTCGATTTCAACCGGTCGGACGTCCGCAAGGATCAGGTGAACAGCATCAAGAGCAACTATGATTACCTGACGAAAAATCCCGACGTTCGCCTTCGCATCGAAGGGAATTGCGATGAGCGCGGCACCAACGAGTACAACATGGCTCTTGGCGAGCGCCGGGCCAACAGCGCCAAGAAGTACCTCGTCAACCTGGGCGTTGCCGCCGATCGGCTGGATACCCTGAGCCTCGGCGAAGAGAAGCCGCTGGCCACGGGCCATGATGAAGCCGCCTACTCCATCAATCGGCGCGACGATTTCGTGATCCTGAAGTAATTCGAAGGCAGGTTTCTTGCATCATGGCGGGTCGGCGAAGGGCACCCCCTTTGCCGACCCGCCTCCGGCGGCCATGCTTTCGCATGAGGAGAACCATGGCCACCTGGGAGCACCCCCTTCCCGGCAAAGTCATCCTTGTGCCGCCCGCGCGGTCCGAGGCCAATCCCTGCTGCCCATCCTGCTTCAAGGGGCTGGCCCAGGTCGGCCTCCTTCCGGCTGAAGCTCTACAGGGGATCCCGATCGTTGCCGTGGGATTGGCCACCGCCTTGTCCCCCGGAAGAGAGGGCTTTCCCCGGCGGTGACTGCCGGCGGGCACTTGTTGATCTGCCGGCCTGTCTGGTTTTCCTGCTGTCCTGAATCCCCCCAAAGCCTATTGGTCTGCGCGGGTTTTCCTCCAGCCGCCTGCCGGTCAACCGCCCGCCAGCCGCAGGTCGCCCGAGAGCACCTCCTGGACCACCCCGGCCTCGTCCCGGAGATGGAGCACCCCTTCTTCGTCCGGGCCCAAGGCGGTGCCGGTGACGATCGCCCCCCTTGGGGTCATCCAGGTGAGGCGCCGGCCGGTCAAGGCGTCCCGGCGCCGCCATTCGGCCATGATCCCGGGAAAGTCATGGTTTTCGAGGCGGTTCAGGACCGCCTCCAGCCGGGCCAGGATGGCGGCAAGCAGCGGGCCCCGCGGATACACCCGTCCCGAGTGGGCGAGCAGCGAGGTGGCCCTGCCGCGGAGCTCTTCCGGAAAGACGGCATGCGGAGTGGAGACGTTGAGGCCGATGCCCAGCACCGCGAGCGGCCCGGGAGCGGCGAGCGGCTCTCCCTCGGTGAGGATGCCGCAGAACTTGCGGCCGGCGAGGAGCAGATCATTGGGCCATTTGATTCCCGGAAACAGGCCGGTTTCCGCCTCCACCGCCTGAGAGACCGCCAGCCCGGCGGCCAGGGTGATCTTGGGGAAATCGGCAGGCGCGAGCCGGGGGCGCAGGATGACCGAGAAATAGAGACCTGTCCCCGACGGCGAGAGCCACGGGCGACCAAGCCTTCCCCGGCCCCCGCTCTGGGTCTCCGCCACGATCACGGTGCCGGCGGCCGCCCCTTGGCGCCCAAGGGCGAGGGCGTCGCTGTTGGTGGAGCCGGTGCTGGCGAGCAGCCGCGCCGGCCTCCCGGCAAAGGCGCCCGTGGCAAGCTGCTGCCAGAGGGGGTCAGGCCCGGGCGGCGGGGGAATAGCGGTCATGGAAAGCTCCTGAGAAAGGGGACGTCTCCTGCTCCGTTGCGGCCGAGTGCCGCTAAGGGTCGGAGGAGCGCTTCGCTTGAGGTTAGAGACGAGAAGCGCACGGGTTTTTTCGCCTTTGCCTCCAGCCTCCAACCTTCTATGAGCCACAACTGTCAAGCCGTTCTTTTGGGGTTAGGCTTTCATCTTATCCATCGGGTTGCGGAGTGAAGAGACCCACCATCT
>JAJYKH010000100.1 GCA_021788685.1 Deltaproteobacteria bacterium
GGGAGCAGAGCAATGCCGGCAGGAAACCGCTGGCCGAGTGCAGCTATGGTCTGCTGGCCCCTTTCCTCGACGGGCTCGTCGATGCGGCCAGGGGCAAAACCCGTCTGGTGGATGGATGCGAGTCGGCCTATGGTTACCGGGAGGCCAGACAATTCGCGGATGCTTACCGGCGCATCACCCGCGATCTGCTGCTCGGCGCCACCCCGCCGGCGGCGCTGGTGGACCAGACCTACCTCCTGATCTGCCTCGCCGGGGCAGTGGCCGTGTTCGTGGCCGCGCCACGGATCGCCACCCGCTGGGATTACGTGATGGCGGCAGACGCCGTGGGGTTGAGCGTGTTCGCCGCGATCGGCGCGGCCAAGGCGGAGCTGTTCGCGGCCGCGCCGCTCACCGTGGTCATGCTGGCGACCATCACCGCGAGCGGCGGGGGCGTGGTGCGCGACCTGCTGGTGATGGAGATCCCGGCCGCCCTCAAGAGTGATTTCTACGCCACCGCCGCCCTTCTCGGCGGCAGCCTGTTCGTCCTTCTCGGCGCTCTCGGCGTGGTCGGCCCCGCCCGCCTGGCCGTCACCATCGTTTTCACCCTGACCCTCCGCACCCTGGCCATGCGCTACGTGATCACCCTCCCCCGGGTCAAGTCGCTCCCCTCCTCCCCATCCCAGCTCACCAGGGCCAGGAGGGAAAGCCGGAAAAAAGAAAAGGAGGGCGGCCCGGACCAGCCAGGCCCCGGCAGGGAGTAGGTTGAACGGCCAGAAGCTTCAGCCCCCGGCCCAATGCGCCGAAATGAGACCGGAAAACCTTGCGGCCCCTGATTCCTGACCCTGCCCAAGGTTGACGGCCTCGGAAATGGTCCGTACCATTTGAGGATGAATCCAACCTGAATCCGTGAGCGTTCGTCCAGGCGCCAGGTCCGCCAAGGCGACCGTTCGATTCGAGCAGGCTCTATCGAACGGTTGCCGGCAAAGGAGATAGCGTGCGGACAAACGCCCCGAAGGGCGACGGGTGAAGCCATGGTTGGCTGTGGTTCATGCCATGAGCTCTCGATTCAATGAGATGGCGCGACCTGTCGACCCGGATTCAGCTCCAAGGCAGCGGCACCGAGGAGGCTCAGCCCATGGTTTCCCCTTCCGCCCGCGAGGTCGGCCGGACCGTCCGGAAGAACTGCGACATCTCCGATGCCGTCCACTGCGGGATCTATTCCGTGTGCACCCTGGTCCTCAAGCTGCGCCAGCTCTTCAAGTGGCAGCACGGCCTGGAGCCCTGGCAGGAGCCGGAGCCCAAGGAGGTCCTGGCCTGGATCGACAAGAAGGAGAACGGCTGGGAAACGGTCCAGAACGAGGAATTCGCGCCGCTTCCGGTGAACGGGGGAGCGGTGGACCCCTTTGCGGTGGAGATCGTGAACCGGGAGCTGCGGGGGACCGGCCTCTCCTACGGGGCGGGATACGGCCGGTCCCTCAAGCCGGTGTTCTTCCTGGCCGAGATCGTTGCCGAACGGGAGATGGCGGGGCACCCGGTGACCATCCTGGGGCGGGAGCTGGCCCGGGAGCTGGCGAGCCCGTTCGCCATGGCCCAGGACGAGCGGATCATCATCCGCCGGGACCCCCTGCGCTTCTTTCTCTACGACCAGATCCGGGAAATCCGCCGCTCGGGGCAGGAGGCCCTGGGCTACAGTCTGCGTCGGTACGGGATTGCGGGGGAGGACGGCCGGCCGGACCCCGCCCTCCTCATCGAACGGCTGGATGCCATTGTCGAAGGCGAGCTCGGGTTGTTTCTCCACCACGAGCTGGGGGAGATGCGGATCAGTCCCGCAGACCGGGAGCTCACCCGGAAGCTCGCCCTCTTCTTCGCGGGCTCGGCGATCGAATTCGCCGCCCGGGCGGTGCAGGACCTGGTGGCGGACACCGACGGGCAGGGGACCCTCGGCTATGTGCTGCGGGAGCGGAAGGAAACCTCTCTCGGCTTCTACGTGGCCTTTCTCGATCCCCTGCGCGAAACCCTCTTTCCCGAGATCCGCCCCGCGGCCCGCCGCTTTTTCCGGACCGGCGACTGGGACCCGGTCCGGGAGGCGGTGGCGGCGGGCCGCCGCCGCAACCTGGCCCGGAGCGCGGTCATCCGGGAGATCTGCCGGGACCTGGCCGAGGAGAACCGGGAGCGGCTCGCCGCCGACCTGGAAGAGGAGCTGCTCCGCCCCCTGGGGCTGGGCAAGGCCCAACCCGCCCCGCGACCGGGGGAAGATCGGCCGGAATGAGGGCGGCGGCCGGTCCGGCACGCCCGCCCTCTTTTTCCCCGCAAGCCCCCCTCGGGGCCGCCCCGGGTCAGGTCTTAAAATCCCTTAAAATGCCCTCATCGAGAGCGACCGTCTCCGCCACGGGGCCGCTCACGGATTCAGGAGCTTCCTGGGGGCGGCCGGTCTGGCGGCGGCCGGGCGCCGCAGCACCCGCTCCGCCGCATGCTGTGCCGCTCTTTCATCTCGGGCCCGCCGGCCGCTTTCGAGGGCCCCGGTCACCAGCTCCATGAGCTCGGCCACGTAGGCATCCACCTGGGAAGCCATGGAGCTCAGCTCCTCGGATACCGCCGCCGACTCCTCGGCATTGGCCGCGGTGCGCTGGACCACGCTGTCCATCTGGCTCATGGCCGTGTTGAGCTGGCCGATGGAGTCGGCCTGCTCATGGGAGGCCGCGGCGATCTCGCCCACCAGGTTGGTGGCCTTGCCCGTGCTCTGCTGCACCTCTCCGAAGGCCTCGTTGGTCCGGTCCACCAGGCGGGAGCCTTCCTGCACCCGCTTCATGGTGTCCTCGATGAGGGTGGCCGTGCTCTTGGCCGCCTCGGCCGCCCGCCGGGCCAGGTTGCGGACCTCGTCGGCCACCACCGCGAACCCGGCCCCGGCCTCCCCGGCCCTGGCCGCCTCCACCGCCGCGTTCAGGGCGAGCAGGTTGGTCTGGAAGGCGATCTCGTCGATGGTCTTCACGATCTTGGAGGTTTCGGTGCTGGAGGCGGCGATGGTCTGCATGGCGGCGGTGAGCGCGGCCATGGACTCCCCGGCCTGGGAAACGATGGTGCCCGCCTCCCGCACCAGGCTGTCGGCCTGGCCGGCGTTGGCCGCGTTCTGCCGGGTCATGGAGGAGATCTCGTCGAGCGAGGCGGAGGTTTCCTCCAGGGAGGCCGCCTGCTCCGAAGCCCCCTCCGCCAGATCCTGGCCGCTCACCGACAGCTGGTTGGCCGAGGCGGCAATCTGGGCCGCGCCCTCGTTCAGGCCCTTGGTCAGGCGGTTCAGCCTGCGGACAATGGTGGAAGTCGAGAAGAAGAGCAGGAGCGACAACACGGCCATCAAGGCAAGGCCGCCCAGGCAGAGCCCCCAGCGCAGGTTGCGGATGGTGGCGATCTGCTCCCGGGCATCCCGGACGAAGACCAGCACCCCCTTCATCTGGTTGTCGAAATCGTAGACCGGCTGGGCAACCAGCAGCCGCCCCTCCACCTCGGCGGTGGTCCGGCCCTTTTGGGCGGCTTCCAGCAGCTCCCTGGTCACGTACGGATCGGTTTCCGCCTCGGCGGAGCTGAAGACCCGGGCCATGTTGCCGATGATCGGCGGGTTCTTCTTCTTGGCGGCACTGGCGAAATCGAGATCGGAGGCCAGCAGGTAGATGGCCAGGTTGTCGGTCTTGGCGGCCAGGGCGGTCTTCGCCAGGCTCTCCAGCCCCATGATTCCCTCCACCGTGCCGAGAAATTCGCCGTTGGGACCGGTGATCGGCACGATGCCGCGCAGGGCGAAGCCTTGGTCGCCCACCTCCACCCCCGAGACCGGGGCGTGCTCGCGAGAGGCCTTCAGGATCGTCTTCCGGAAGGCGGAGATATCGTCGCCCCCGTCCTTTTGGCCCGGCTTGCGCCAAACGCGGAGGAAGCTCTTGGCCGGCGGCAGGTGGAAATGGATCATCACCTGCTCCTTGCCCAGAAGCCTGTTGGCCTCCTTCATCATGGGATCCAAGCCCTTGCGCAGCAGCTGCCGGCCTTCGGCCTCGTTCCCCTGCCGCGCCAGCTGGTAGGCCTCCTGCACCCCCGGATAGCCGGCCGCCAGGAGGCCCACGCTCAAGGCGTGCTTCTCCAGGGCCTTGATCCCCCGCTCGTTCAGCCCGGCCTGGCTTTCGGCCAGGGTGCGGACCTCGGCCTGCCACAGGCTGTTGACCACCAGGAGCGTGACCCCCACCAGCAGCGTGATCGAGGCAACGACCACGGCCAGGGGAATCGCCATCACTTTCATGCGCAAAGACAGTTTCATAAAACTCCTTTTCACATTAAGGGTTGGCAGGAGGCGCTGCTTCCGGGAGGAATCGACTCCCGATTTCCTTAGTCTTCTTTTATTTATCGGTTTTCCTTCGCACCGCCAGAAAATTTTCCTACTGGATGATTTTTTCCTTTCAAAACGTAAGGTTTGCCGGCAAGGCGCCGGCCGGCGGCGCTTGGCGATCCTGCTATTGGGACTCTATAATGGGGAGCAGGGCCAGGAGATGCAGCTCCTTCCCGGCCACCTGCTGAAGTTTCTCGTTTTTCTTCTGTCTCATCGCTTGCAGAGCCACGGCTCAGTTTCCATGCCGCCGGGCGGAACAGCTCGGCCACGGTCCCGGTAGCCCTGCGCTTTCCGGTAAGCCGCCGTAACTCAAGAGGACGATGCGGTGGATGAATGACGACCCTCCCCGGTCCAGATTTCCCCGAGCTCTCCCTGGCCAGGGAGGCCTTCCTTTCCCGGCTCTTCATGCGGCTGGGGCTGCTCAAACCGGACTTTTCCCTGCTCCACCGCGTCGTTGCGGCCTTCACGGCCGTTACCTGGCTGCCGCTGCTGATTTTCGCCTTACTGGACGGAACCGCCGTGAGCGGCGCCACAGTGCCGTTCCTCCCGGATTTCGCGGTGCACATCCGGTTCCTGCTGGCCCTTCCCCTGCTGCTCATCGCCGAGCCGCCGATCGAGAGAAGGTTGCGGCAGGCGGCAGCCCATTTCGTCCGGAGCGGCCTGGTCCCGGAACGGAACCTGGCCGATTTCAGCGCCGCCATCCGCACCACGCGTGCCCTGGCGCGGTCATCGCTGTTCGAATCCCTGTTCCTGGTGCTCGCATTCGCCGCCATTCTCGCCGACCGGGGGGCGGACCTTCCGGGCCTGTCGGACTGGCGGACTGCGGGCCATTCCCGCTTGGCCCTCTGGTGGTACCTGGGGGTCAGCCTGCCGCTCTACCGCTTCCTCGTGTTCCGCTGGCTCGGGAGGCTCGCCCTCTGGTTCTGGTTCCTGGGGCGCACCGCCAGGGAAGACCTGCAGCTGAACCCCACCCACCCCGACCATGCCGGCGGGTTGGGGTTCCTGGGCATCACCCACGTCCCGCTCGGGATCATCATCTTTGCCTTGGCCTCGGTGGTGTCCGGGACCCTGGGCAAGAGGATCGTCTACGGGGAGGCGAGCCTTTCATCGGCCGCCCCCTTGATGGCCGTCTTCGCCGTGCTGGCGGGGCTCCTGGTCCTCGCGCCCCTCCTGGTCTTCAGCCCCTTGCTGCTGCGGGCCAGAAGAGAGGGGCTGTTTGCCTACAGCCTCTTCGCCGACGGCTACACGGATGCCTTCGCGCGGAAGTGGATCACCGGCGGGCGCCGGGAAGGAGAAGCCCTCGGCAGCTCCGACATCCAATCGCTTGCCGACCTCGCCAACAGCTTTCAGATCATCACCAGGATGCGGCTGGTGCCTTTCGACCGGGACACGGTGCTGATCGTGGCGCTGGCCGCGGTGGGGCCCATGATTCCCCTCGTGTTGCTTGCCTTTCCGGCTGACAAGCTCTTCAAGATCGTCATCAAAATCCTGATATGAGGTCGAAAGCGGCCAATGCAAGGAGGCGCCATGAGGACCATCGCGGCCATGACCATCCTGTTGCTCGCCCTTTCCCTGCCTGCCTCCGGGGCCGAAAACGGGCAGCCCGCCCAGGATGCCGGCCGGGACGGCGCGGCCGAGCTGCGCCCCCTCCTCGATTCCTTCGGGGCGCTGGCCGAGGAGCATTTCGAAAAAGTCCTGGAGGGCTTGCGGATCCTGGCCGCTACCGGGGAGGCCCAAAGCGGGGAATGGGACAACCTGAAGGGGCCGTTGTCCCGGTTCGCGGCGAGCGGGATGACCGCCGCGGCGGTCTGGTTCCTGCGGCCGGACGGCTCCTATTACGTGTCCGGAACGGGACCGACCGGCCAAAGCCTCAGGGACCGGCCCTACTTTCCGCGGCTCATGGCGGGGAGCGACATCAGCGGGGACCTCGCCATCAGCAAGGCGACCGGGAAGCGGACCGCGGTGGTAGCCGTGCCTATCAAAAAGAATGGGCAGATCATCGGCGCCCTGGGGGCCTCGATCGACTTGGAGGCGCTCAGCAGAACCCTCGATCAGCAAATGAAGCTGCCCGAGAGCATGTTCTTCTATGCCCTCGACCCAAAAGGCCAGACCGCGCTCCACCGGAAATCGGCCCTGCTCTTCGGGTTCCCCTCGGACATGGGGAGCAGGAGCCTCGCCCGATCCGTCAACAGGATGCTTTCCGAGCCCGAGGGGGTGGTGACCTATGATTTTTACGGCGAAAGGACCGTGGCCTTCAAGCGGTTCCCGGTGACCGGCTGGGTTTTCGCCCTCGGGACCGTGACCGGAAAACCGGGGCAGCCCGTCGCGGACCTCCCGCCCATCCTGATGGACCTCGGCATGGCGGTGACGACGGAGCTGCTCAGGCTGGATCAGGACGTTGCCATGGTCGCCCGCCGGCTTTCGGAAAAAGAGCTGCCGCCGGCCGAGCAGAAGAAGCTGCTGGGCGGCCTTTGCCGGTCCCACCCGTATGCCGTGGACTGCTCGCTGGTGGACCGCTCCGGGCGGATGGCGCTGGTGGCGCCTGAGGCATACGCCGCCTACGAACGCAGCGACATCAGCGCCCAGGAGCAGGTGGTCCGCCTCCGGCAGACGAAAAAGCCGGTCCTGAGCCAGGCCTTCAAGGCGGTGGAAGGCTTCGAGGCCGTCGACCTGCAACATCCCGTCCTTTCCCCGGCCGGCGAGCTGCAAGGGTCGGTGAGCATTCTCTTCAAGCCGCAAGACCTGCTCGCCCACATTCTGGCGCCCATTCTCCAGCCCATGGCGGTCGAAGCCTTCGTCATGCAGAAGGACGGCAGGATTCTGTACGACGAAGATCCCCAGGAGGTGGGCCGGATGCTGTTCCAGGACCCCCTCTACAAGCCGTTCCCCCAGCTCCTGGCCCTGGGATCGCTGATCAGCCGGGAGCCGGTCGGGGCGGGCAGCTACGAGTTCAGGCGGAAGGGCTCGCAGAAGCTGGTCACGAAGGATGCGCACTGGATGACCGTGGGCCTGCACCGCACCGAATGGCGGCTGGTGGTGATGCACGTCAGGCCGGGGGAGCCCCCCTCCCCCGGGCGGTAAGAAGGACCAAGAATTATTCAGTCACTCACCATGGAGGAACGAGATGAGAACGATGATCGGTTCGGCGCTGAAACGATCTGCCCTTGGCCTTTCTTTCCTGGTGATTTGCCTTTTGGGAGCAGCCGCCGCCTGGACCCACGCCAATCCCCACCAAACCGAAACGCAAGGAGGCAAAGCGATGGCGACCTACATGATGACCTTCAGCTTTACCCAGCAGGGCATGCAGAAGATCAAGGAGAGCCCCGGCCGGGTGGAGGCCGCGAAGAAGACCATCCAGTCGCTGGGAGGAACGGTCAGGGAGTTTTATGGGGTCCTCGGGGCCGAATACGACACCGTTTTCATCCTGGAGGCGCCGGACGACGAGGCGGCGGCCCGAATGGCAGTGGCCATCGGCTCCATGGGCAACGTCCGCACCTCGACCCACCGGCTCTTCCCGGACGAAGAGTACAGGAGGATCATCTCCGGATTGCCGTAGGCGGCGTCACTCGGAGAGCACCACCGTCTCCCCGTGCCGCAGCACGGCGAAGTCCTCCGGGGCGAGGCCGGCCCGGGCGCGGGCCGCGGCCAACCGGGCCGGCGGCTCGTCCAGGGGCTCGTCGGTGAGAACGAAGGTGCCCCAGTGGACGGCGACCGATTTCTTCGCGCCGAGGTCCCGGTGGATCGCCACCGCCTCTTCGGGATCGACGTGGTACCTGGCCATGAACCAGCGCGGCTCGTAGGCGCCGATCGGGGTCGCCGCCAGGTCGAAGGGCCCGCACCGGCAGCCGATCTCCCGGAACAGCTCCCGGTTGTACCCGGAATCGCCCACGAAGCAGAAGCGGAATCCCGCCGCCGCGACCACCCATCCCGCCCACAGCCGCTTGTTCGTGTCCCGCAACCCCCGCTTGCTCCAGTGCTGCAGCGGGATGGCCGTGACCGCCAGCCC
>JAJYKH010000101.1 GCA_021788685.1 Deltaproteobacteria bacterium
CGGCTCGCTGGTCATCTTGCACACATCTTTTCCCCGGCGGCCCTTGCAAAAACGGCCAAGGGCTTGTAATATCGCCATCGCTGTCCGTTCCCCCGGTCGTTGGAATCGAAGAGCACTCCAGGAAGCGCCGCGATGAAACTCCTCTTCACCCTGTTCGGTCTGATCCTGATCCTCGAGGGCCTGCCGTACTTCACTTTTCCCCACGCCGCGCAGCAATGGCTGCGGCAGATCAGCCAAATTCATCCCAATTTCATGCGCCTCCTGGGTTTCATCGCCCTGACCTCCGGCTTCATCCTCTGCTATCTGACCCAGCGCACCACCCTGCTCGGTTGAGGCGGTGGACCGGAACGGTCTTTTCGTCCGATTGCGGCGTTGCTCAGTCGCCGCAAAATGGTCCCGTACTGATGTACGCTCCGCTTTTACGGCTCCCTCGCGCCTTGCACTCAAACGAAAATCCTCGTTTCTCGTTCCGAAAGACGATCAATCCCCGGCTGACGAATGGCGGTTATAAATGAAAGGGCTTTTCCTCGGATCTGCAGCACCCTGTGACCGCTTCCAGGGGAGAGTCATGGCCGGCCCCCTCAATCCAGAATGGATCCCGTTTACGATCTCGACGCCTACGATTACCACCTGCCCGAGGAGCTGATCGCCCAGGAGCCAGCCTCCCGGCGGGACGGGTCACGGCTGCTCGTGCTGGACGGCCGCGGAGGACTTAGCCACCGGCGGTTTCCCGACCTGCTGGAATACTTGGCACCCGGCGATGCCTTGGTGGTGAACGACACCAGGGTCTTCCCCGCGCGCCTTCTCGGCCGGAAGGAAACCGGCGGCCAAGTGGAGCTGCTGCTGCTCGACCTGCCACAACCCCTTCCGCAAACGGACAGCGGCTGGCGGCAGGCCTCGGCCCGCGGGCTCTACCGGTGCTCGAAACGCCCGCAGCCGGGCAGCACCATTGCCTTCGGGGAAACCCTGCAGGCCCGGGTCGAGGAAATTCTCCCCGGCGGAACCATGCGGGCGGTCTTGCTTTACCGGGGGGAGTTGGACGGGGTGCTCGCCCGGCATGGCCAGATGCCGCTGCCGCCTTACATCCGGCGTCCCGAAGGGCAGTTAGCGGCGGACCGGGAGCGCTACCAGACCGTATTCGCCGCCGCCCCGGGGGCGGTTGCCGCCCCCACCGCCGGCCTGCACTTCACGGGCGAGCTGCTGGCGGCCATCGAGGCGAAAGGGGTCCGGCTCGGCCGGGTGACCCTGCACGTCGGCTACGGCACCTTCGCCCCGGTGCGGTCTGAGGATATCCGCCGCCACCGGATTCATGCCGAATATGCTTCCGTTTCCGAAGGAACTGCCGAGCTGGTGAACGAAACGAAGGCCGCGGGCGGCCGGGTCTGGGCGGTGGGCACGACCACGGTGCGCAGCCTGGAGTTCGCGGCCGGCGGGCAGGGCCGGGTGCGGGCCCGGGAGGGATGGTGCGATCTCTACATCTACCCGGGATATCGGTTCCAAGTGGTGGACAACCTGGTCACCAACTTCCATCTTCCCCGGTCGTCCCTGCTTTTCCTGGTGAGCGCCCTGGCGGGACGGGAGCGGATCATGGCCGCCTACGAGGAGGCGGTCGCCGCCGGCTACCGGTTTTTCAGTTACGGCGACGCCATGGCGATTGTGCAGGAGCGGCGGTAAGCCGCAATTGAGGCAATAGTCAGAAGACGAACATCGAACATTGAACATCGAACGTCCAACGTCGAAGGGGGGCCATCCATTCAAAGTTCGAGGTTCGATGTTGGACGTTCAGTTGAGTCTGAGCTGCCTCACGAGCAGCCGCAGGCAGAGCCGCTGCAGCCCGTTCCCTTTTTGGTCCCCTCTCCCCCGCCGCAGCCGTTCTTGCCGGCTGCCTTGCCGCAGCCGCTTCCTGAGCTGCTGTACCCGTCCGCGTACCAGCCGCCGCCCTTGAGCAGGAACGAGCTGCTGGAGATGAGCTTCTTCAGCTCCCCGGAGCAATGGGGGCAGGTGGTCATCGGGGCATCGGAAAATTTCTGGACTGCTTCGATCACTTCCTTGCACTGCAAACATTCGTATTCGTAGATGGGCATCTTTCCGGCTCCTCTCTCGAAAAAAATCTTGAAAATCAGGCGATCCGATGGGCCAAGGCCGCCGTTTTCCCTCAGGGTGGACGGCGGACCGGCCGATAATAAGGTCAGGGGGCTGATTGCCTGAAAGGACTCTTCAAATATAAGCTTGCGGAATCACTTAATGTCTTTTACAAGGAAGATACGGGTGTTAAGATAATGCCGGGCCGGCCGTCTGTCAATGCTCCTCTCCCGCGGCTGCCGGAAGGAATAACGGCCGTCTGCCGACGAATTTTACCTTGCCGCTGGCCGGTCTGGCTGGCAAGATGCAAATCGGGAAACGGACCGGCGGTCCTCCGCCGGAAATACCTTCGAGGAGAAGCCGTTGCAGAAAATCCTGATAGCCGAGGCCGCCGAGGGCATGGTGCTGGCCCGGGACGTTCAAACCCCTGAAGGGCGCGTCCTTTGCGGCAAGGGCACGGAGCTGACCGCGAGCCTCATCGACCGGCTGAAGAAAATGGAGGTCAGCCATGTCGCCGTGGAAGGCCATCCCCTCAAGAAGCCGGGTGAAAAAAGCCTGGAGGAGGAGCTGCGGGACATTGAGGAGCGCTTCAGCCGGGTCAAGAACATTCCGCCGTTGGTCTACCTCAAGAAGCGGATCATGGAACGCGCGGTGGCTGCCCGGAGGCAATGATGATGGCGTCGCCAAAAGTCCGATTTACGGCGTTGCGGCGAGTCGCGAAATGCTCGACGTACCCGATGGACGTCTCCGCTTTCGCTACACCACCGCGCCTTATCTATCGAATTTTTGTGCTGAGCCATCCTGGCTGGCGCGCTGGCTTTTTGCGAGGTCGTCAATGATGGCCGACGAGAGCAAACGCGAGACCTTCCGCCGCGCCCTGCGCGAGATCAAAAACCTGCCGACCTTGCCCGGGATCGTGGTCAAGCTCTCCCAGATGGCCGAGGACCCCGACACCACCACCGAGCAGATGGGGAGGGTGATCAGCAAGGACCACATCCTCGCGGCGAAGCTCCTCAAGCTGGTCAACTCCTCATTCTACGGCTTCCCGCAGCGAATCAGCTCCCTCAACACCGCGATCATCCTCCTCGGCTTCAACGTCATCAAGAGCCTCATCATCAGCGCCTCCATTTTCGAGGTCATGGAAGACCAGGACGTGGAGCTTTGGGAGCATTCCCTGGGCTGCGCCCTCATCAGCAACGTGCTTGCCAAACGGCTGGGCCTGAAGGACCCGGAAGAGATCAGCACCGCCGGCCTCATCCACGACATCGGCAAGGTGGCGATCAAAATGGAGCTGCCCCGCGAATACGAGCAGATCCGGCAGCTGGTGCGGGAACGGCGCATTTCGACCATCGATGCCGAACGGGAGGTCCTCGGGCTCGACCACGCCGAAGCGGGCGGCTGGCTCACCCGGAGCTGGAACCTTCCCGACAAGCTGGCCGAGCCGGTGGCCTGCCATCACGACCCCCGGCTCGCCAAGGAGCACCAGCTGGCGGCGGCCATCATTCACTTCAGCAACATCATGATCCGGGGGCTGGGCTACGGGCATGGCGAGGACACCTGGGTGCCGCCGCTCAGTCAGCGCGCTTGGCGCCTGCTGGAGTTCTCCCCGCAGGACATCGACCAGGTTCTCGAAGAGGTCGAGGAAAAATTGTGGGACGTCAAGGGATTCACCCTGGACGTCAAGTCCCAGCTGGAAGCGGGCACGTCCTGACTCCGATCCGGAAGGCGCTACCATGCCTCGCATTCTCGTGGTCGGCGATGCCATCCTCCAATCGGCCCGCATCCGTCACCTGCTGGAGTCGAAAGGCTACCAGCTGGTTCGCGGCTGCCGGCTGCGGGATGCCGTCGCCTCCATTCTCGAGGACCCGCCCGATCTCCTGATCGTCGAAAAAGGGTTCGACCACGGCCGGGAGATCGAGCTGATCAACGCGGCCCAGGCCTGCCTCCACAAGGCCAACATTCCCATTTTCCTGGTCGCCCCCCGGGAGGAGCTCCCCGGCCTCGACTGGGAGCTTTACCGGGTGGACGACATCGTCACCCCGCCCTTGCACGCCGAGGAGCTCCTCGCCCGCATCCACCTCGCCGAGGCCCGCATCCAGCGCGTGTTCGACAACAACCCCCTGAGCCGCCTTCCCGGCAACACCTCCATCCTGCGGGCCATTCAGAAGATCATCTCCGGGCGGCAGGCCTTCGCGGTGTGCTACCTCGACATCGACAACTTCAAGCCATTCAACGACCGGTACGGATTCTGCCGCGGCGACGAGGTGATCCTCACCATCGCCCGCATCATCGTGAACGTCATCCAGGAGATGGCGCGGCAGGACAGCTTCGCCGGCCATGTGGGCGGCGACGATTTCGTCTTCATCGTCCGGGAGGAGCAGGCCGCCCGGGTCTGCGAAAAGATCATCGCCAACTTCGAAGCGGTCAAGGGCATGTTCCTGAGCGCGGAGGACGTCAAGGCCGGCGGCTTCCAGGCCACCAGCCGGCAGGGGCGGAAGATGGTCTTTCCCCTTCCCAGCATCTCCATCGCCGTGGTCCTCACCGGCGAACGGCAGTTCGAGCATCCTGGCCAGGTCGCCCTGGTGGCCTCCCAGCTCAAGAGCTACGTCAAAAAGCTCGACGGCAGCAATTACCTCATCGACCGCCGCGACCCGCAGCCTGCCGCCGCCGAATTCACCAACTGATCTCCTTCTGAAGGGCTCTTCTGATTTTCCTCCGATTGCTTCCGATTTCCCTTTGAATTGGAGGCTCTTCCCGGCTTCCTGACGGGCAGAAACACTGCAGGGCTACTGCATCATGAACCAAAGCGCCCCCAATGCAGACGTGCCATCCACCGACTTTTTCCGTTTTCTGTCCAGGCGATCTTCAGCAGAAAAGAACATTGATTTTGAAATTGCAACGAAGAGAAAAAATTCTTTTCTCATCGGCACAAAAGACCAGGAAGCCGAACGGCCTCCCCTTCCTTCCAGAGGCGGGTTTGCAGCCGATTGTTCCGGCCGGGAAAAGAATCTCCTTCTTTATGGAAGAAATTTCTTGCGAAATCAAACGGTTTCGGATATGTGATATCGACGCTCAGAAAACTTTACCTTTTCCTGTCCAGCAAGGAGGCCATCATGGGCAAGTCGGTACTCGAAATGGCTGCCGAAATCGTGCAGTCGCAATGCTCCACCAAAAACATGTCCACCGAGGAAGTCGCCAGCGCACTGCAGAGCACCTTCAAAGCCCTGCAGTCGCTCCAGTCCGAGGAAGCCGGCGGGCAGGCCGCGGCGGGAGCCCCCCAGGAGGCGGGCCGGAAGGCCGAGATGAGCCCGGAGAAATCCATCCAGAAGAACAAGATCGTCTGCCTGGAATGCGGCCAGGAGTTCCGGCTGCTCTCCCCCAAGCACCTCCGTTCCCACGGCCTCACCGGCCGGGAATACCGCCAGAAGTACGGCCTTTCCCTCCGGCAGCCGCTGTGCGCCCGTTCTCTCTCCGACCGCCGGAAGAAGGCCGGAAAGGAGCGCGGCCTTCCCGACAATCTGCGGAAAGCCATCGCCAAGCGCAAAAAAGGCAGAAAGGCAGCGGCGGCAGCCTGAACGGCAGATCAGCCGCAGACAAGCGGTTGGACCAAAGGCACCCGGTGGACAGCCGGGTGCCTTTTCTTTTCCCGTTTGCTCCCGGAGAGATGCCTCTTCTCCTGTTGCAATCCCGGCCGAAATCATGCATTGTGAGCCCCTGTCCGCCTGACCGCAGGCGCCGCTCACAACCGAGCACCAGGCGACCCATGTTGTCGGGCCCGTGAAATGCGCTCGGCCAAGGGGTCTCTCCTGCGTGTGTTGTTCCTCGTTCCCGCCCGCCGGGCCTCGAGGGTTTTTGCGAGATCACCATGATTGGCATCTTCGATTCGGGAGTGGGGGGAATGACCGTCGCCCAGGCGGTGGAAGAGGCCCTCCCCGAGTACCGCCTCGTCTACTTCGGCGATCTGGCCAGGGCCCCGTACGGCTCCAAGAGCCCCGAGACCATCACCGCCTACGCCCGGGAGAACACCGAGTTCCTTCTCGCCCGCGGCGCCCGGCTCATTATCATCGCCTGCAACACGGCGGCGAGCGTGGCCGCCGATCTGCTCAAAGCCGATTACGACGTCCCGATCTTCGAGGTGATCACCCCTACCATTCAGAAGGCGTGCGGGGCCACCCCCTCCGGCCGGATCGGCGTGATCGGTACCCGGGCGACCATCAGGAGCGGGGTCTATGAGGAGAAGATCCGGCAATTGTTGTCCGGAGCCCGCGTCCATTCCCAGGCCTGTCCACTTCTGGCGCCTTTGGTGGAAGAAGGCTGGGTCAACAAACGCGAGACCAAGATGATCGTCCGGCGCTATCTCCACCCTCTCAAGCTCAAGCAGGTGGACACCCTGGTCCTGGGGTGCACCCATTACCCCTTGCTCAAGCACCTGATCCAGCCCCAGGTTGGCAAGCGCGTCAAGGTGATCGATTCCTCGGCCGCGGTGGCCGCCGAGCTGCGGCTTTTCCTCGAAAGCTCTCCCGAATTCGCCCAATCCCTGGAAAGGGACGGGGAAAACGTTTACTATGTGTCTGATGTGACCGATGCCGCCCTCTCCATGGCCCAACGCATTTTCGGCCGCCGGATCGATCTGCGGAAGGTGGCGCTTTGAAACGAGCGGCCAGCTGTCAGCCATCGGCGGTCAGCTGCCTGCCAGCCCTGCATGAAAATTAGCCCGGCCTGGGGAATCTGTTCGCCCATGCTCCCGGAGCTCAGGCTTATCCGGCTGAAACCTGACTTGAAGGCCCCCTATGAAAAAAATCATTCCGCTCCTGACCTGCATCCTCCTCATCCTGCCCTTTTTCGCCTCCCCCGGTTTCGGCGCCGAGCTCTCCACGGAAGAGGTGGCCCGCCGTCTGCAGCAATCGTATGAAAAGATGACGACCATGTCCGCCCGCTTTCAGCAGACCACCTCGGTGCGCATGAGCCCACGGGTGAAGAAGGGCTCGGGCACCCTCATCATCAGCAAACCCGGCCGCATGCGGTGGGATTACCAGGAGCCCGCCCCCCAGGTGCTCGTCTCTGACGGCAAAACCGTCACCATGTACTTCAAGCAGTCCAACCAGATGACCGTCACCTCGGCCGAAGAATACCTGCAGTCCGATGTCACCTATTCCTTCTTTACCGGAAAAGGCAACATCCTGCGGGACTTCGAGGTCATGGCGGCCCCGCCGGACGTCCCCACCGAGCCCGGCACTTACGCCATCGAGCTGGTCCCCCGGAAGCCCCATCCCCAGGTCGAGAAGCTCCGGCTCTGGGTCGACCGCGACCGCTTCCTCATCACCCGGCTCCAGGTGATCGACCAGTTCGGCAGCGTCACCGATCTCCGGTTCTCGGACATCAAGACCGGGGTCGCGGCCCCGGCCGGGCTCTTCACCTTCACTCCGCCCCCCGGCACCGAAATCATCCGCCAGTAAGATGGGCAGTCCCGTCCAGCACCTCCCGAGCCCTGCGGCGAGCGCCACCGGGCAGGGGCGGAACCCTGCCCCGGAGATGCGGGTGGCCCTGGCTTCCATGCCCTGGCCGCTCTTCAACCGCCCCTCCATCCAGCTCGCCGCCCTCAAGGCCTATCTCGCGCGGAAAGCGGGCGACTGGCTCCGGGTCGATGTGTATCACCCCTATCTCGCGGTGGCCCGCCGCCTGGGGCCGGCGGCCTACCACTGGCTTTCCCGCAACCTGTGGGCGTGCGAGGCCCTTTATGCGCCGCTGCTCTTCCCCGAACGGACAGCGGCCGCGGACCGGCTGATCCGCCAGGCCGTGTCCCGCTCCGAAGAGAAAATCGACCTCGATCCCGCTCCGGTGCGCGATCTCCTCGCCGCGCATTTGGAGGAGTGGCTGGCGGCTGTCGACTGGGGCCGGTACGGCCTGGTGGGATTTTCGGTCTGCTTCAGCCAGCTTTTCTCGACGCTTGCCGCCGCGACAGGGCTCAAGGAACGGCACCCCGCGGTGCCGATCGCCATCGGCGGGTCCTTCTGCGCCCCGGCGGTGGCCGTTTCGCTGCGCCGGGCCTTCCCGGTCATCGACTACGCCATCTGCGGGGAGGGGGAGCGCCCCCTGCTCGAGCTGTGCGCGTGCCTGGCCGGCCGCAGGGAGCAACTCCCGGAAGCGGTCGTCGGCCCGGGGAAAGAAGCGGCCTCCTTTCAGCAGCTGGACCGTCTGGAGGAGCTGCCCGCCCCCGGCTACCAGGACTATTTCCGG
>JAJYKH010000102.1 GCA_021788685.1 Deltaproteobacteria bacterium
TGACGAAAATCAACGTGGCCCCGGACGGGCGCCACGTGGAGGTGGTCATGCTCATCGAGAAGAATGTGCGCATCATTCCGCAGATGTTCGCCCAGCTCCAGGTGGTGGGGATCACCGGCATCATGTTCATCGAGATCGATGTGACCACGGGGAGACAGGTCCCGGCCCCGCCCGCCCTCTCCTTCCGGCCGCGGTACCCGGTCATCCCCACCCGGCCGTCCGAGATCAGCCAGCTTTTCACCGAGGTCGAGAAAATTCTTGCCAAGCTCAACAAGCTGGACCTGGCCGGGATTTCCGCCCGGATGCAGGCGACCCTTGAAAACTTCGACCACACGGCCACCTCGGTCCGGACCGCCATGGACCACCTGCAGATCGAGGAAGGGGTCGCCTCCTTCCGGAAAGCGATGGCCCAGACGCAGAAGGATCTCGACTTGGCCGGCACCCTGCTGGCCAAGGTGAACGGCACCATCGACCGTCAGCAGCCGCAGCTCCAGGAGGCCCTGGCGCACTTCAAGACCGCCATGGCCAACCTCGACCGGCTCACCCGGGAGACCGCCGGTATCGCCGCCGGAGCCGGCAACGACCTGGTCCAGCTTCACCGCCAGATGCAGGAGATCGGCGCCAACCTGGAGCAGGCCACCGACAATCTCAGCCGGGCGGCGGAGGAATTCGCGAACCAGCCTTCGCAGCTCCTCCGCGAGCCGCCTCCGCCGCGGGAGCTTCCGAAATGACCGGAAAAACAATTCCACTGGTCCTCCTGCTTCTTTTTCTCCTGCCCGCCTGCATCAACCTCAAGCAGCCCTACCGGGAGGTGCACTACTACACCCTGGAATACCCTCCCCCCCGATTTCCTGACTTGAAGCCCCTGCCCGTCATCCTGCGGGTGGAGCCCTTTACCGTCTCGCCGGAATACGATACCGACCGGATCGTCTTCCGCAACGAGGCATACGCCCGCAACACTTACGCCTACCACCGCTGGCGGGCCCGCCCCAACAAGCTGGTCCGGGACTTCCTGGCGCGCGACCTCCGGCGCTCCGGTCTGTTCCTGGCCGTCTTCACCGGCGAGAATGTCGGCCAGTCCGACTACGCCCTCGAAGGATCGGTGGAGGATCTCCTGGAATGGGACCAGAAGGCCCAGTGGCTGGCGGTGCTCACCGTGGACGTGACCCTGCTCGCCTCCCGCGAAGAGGACATCACCAGGAGGATCATCTTCCAGAAAACCTTTTCAGCCCGGCAGCCCGCAGCCCGCAAGGATCCCCAGGCCATCGCCGCGGCCATGAGCCAGGCCATGGCGTCGGTTTCCGGGGAGATCATCCGCGCCGTCCACGCGGCCATCGCCGCCGCCCCGCCGGGAGAGGCCCCGCAGCCCGGCGGCTCTCGGGAAAACCCTTGACAGTCTCTCCCGTTCCGAACAAAATTCGGCCAGTCAAAATTATTTGCGCCATGCCTTCTCAATCCCCGGAACGAGCAGATGGATGCCATCATGGATTTGAGTGCCAGCCTGGAAGATTACCTGGAGGTCATCTATCACATCGTCGAGGAAAAGAAGGTCGCCCGGGCCAAGGAGATCGCCAGCCGGCTCAAGGTCAGCCGCTCCTCGGTGACCGAGGCCTTCCGCTCCCTTTCCCAGAAGGGGCTGATCAACTATTCCCCCTACGAGGTGATCACCCTCACCGCCACGGGCCAGCAGGTGGCCGAGGACATCATCCGCCGCCATGGAGCGCTCAAGGACTTTTTCACCAAGGTGCTGGCGGTGGAAGACAGGCTGGCCGAAGTGGGCGCCTGCAAGGTCGAGCATGCCGCCCCCCGGGAGATCATCGAGCGGATCATCCATTTCGTGCGCTTCATCGAGACCTGCCCCCGCGGCGGCACGGAATGGATCGAGCACTTCAAAACCTTCTGCCAAACCGGCTCCACCCGCAAGAACGAATGCGAGCAATGCATCACCAGTTGCCTCGACAAGTAATCTGAAGAGGACGCCTTCATTGCCGAGGCGTCCTTCAATTCCTCTACCTGCACTTTCCGGCTTTTTTCCTTATTGACTTCTTCTTTCCCATTGATTTAGAGTCATTGCAATCGCTCCGACAATGGCAAACCCAGGGCGACCTGGGGACGCAAAGCCACGGGCCTCACCGAGGCAGCCGGGTTTCCGAAGAGCAGGGAAAGGCCAACGCCATGGCCCGTCTTCGGTTCGGAGTCGGGCCTTTTCTTTGAGGTGCTAAACGGGGGCGGCTGGCAAGCGGCCGCAGGGAAAAACAGACGGGAGGGGGAAGGAATGAACGGATTGCTCAATTTCGTCAGGGGCAGGGACGTCATCTCCGAAGAGATCCAGAGGCTGCGGGAGGAAAACAGGCAGCTGCGGGAGCAGCACCGCGCCGCAGATTCCATCCTGACCGCCATTCCGGCGCCGATGCTGGTCGCCGACCGGGACCTCACGGTCACCCGGATCAACGATGCCGCCCTCGCCATGCTCGGCTACCGGCGGGACGAGGTGGTGGGCCGGATGACCTGCGCCGAGCTCTGCCGGACCCCCCTGTGCGGCACCTCCTCCTGCACCATCCGGACCTGCATGCGGACCGGCCAGCCCCTTGCGGGGGAAACGACGGTCACCACCCGCGACAGCCGGACCATCCCGGTGCAGGCCGCCTGCACGGCGCTCCGCGACGACAGGGGGGAAGTGATCGGCGGCATGGAGGTCATCATCGATCGGAGCGCGGCGGCCAAGGCCAAATGGGAGACCGAGAACATTCTCGCCTCCATCGGCGCCCCCATGTTCGTGACCGACCGCGAGCTCACCATCACCGCCATCAACGAGGCGGCGCTCTCGGCCCTCGGCTACCGCCGGGACGAAGTGGTGGGCCGGATGACCTGCGCCCAGCTCTGCCGGACCCCTCTGTGCGGCACCGGCGATTGCACCATCAAGAAATGCATGCAGACCGGCCAGGTGATCGCCGGGGAAACGGTGGCCACCACCCGGAGCGGCGCCCCGCTCCCCGTGCAGGCGGTCTGCTCCGCGCTGTTCGACGAGAAGGGGCAGCCTTACGGCGGTATGGAGGTCATCATCGACCGCATCCAGGTGGACCGGCTGAAAGGGGAGATCATCGGGCTGGTGGAGGCCGCCCTGGCCGGCGACCTGGGCAAGCGCTGCGCGACCGACGGCTTCGACCGGGTCTACGGCCCGGTGGTCGAGGGGATCAACCGGATGCTGGAGGCCCTGGTCACTCCCCTCAAGACGGCGGCGGGATACGTGGAGAGCATCAGCAGGGGGGAGATCCCGCCCGCCATCACCGCCGAATACGCCGGGGACTTCGCCCTCATCAAAAACAATCTCAACGCGATGATCGCCAACCTCACGGAATTCGCCCTGGGCTCCCAGGAGGCGGCCGAGCAGGTGGCCTCGGGCAGCGAGCAGCTGAGCGTCTCGGCCGAGCAGATGAGCCAGGGATCGGCGGAATCGGCCGCCTCGGTCTCCCAGATCGCCTCCTCCATGGAGGAGATGACCGCCACCGTTGCCAACACCGCGGATAATGCGAAGGAAACCGCGGCAATCGCCGGCAGCACCGCCGCCGATGCCTTGGAAGGGAGCGAGGCGGTGGGCGCGGCGGTCAAGGCCATGCGCGAGATCTCCGAGAACATCATGATCATCGAGGAGATTTCCCGGCAGACCAATATGCTGGCCCTCAACGCCGCCATCGAGGCGGCCCGGGCCGGCGAGCACGGCCGCGGCTTCGCGGTGGTGGCCGCCGAGATCCGCAAGCTGGCCGAACGGAGCGGCAAGGCGGCCAAGGAAATCGAAACCATGGCCGGAACGAGCATGCAGGTGGCCGAGCGGGCGGAAACCATCATCGGCAGGATCGTCCCCGAGATCCGGAAGACCGCCGACCTGGTCGCCGAGATCGAGGCCGCCGCGGCCGAGCAGGCCAATGCCATCGAGCAGAACTCCCAGGCCGTCGAGCAGCTCGACCAGATTATCCAGCAAAATGCCTCCTCGGCCGAAGAGATCGCCGCCACCAGCGAGGAGCTGGCCAACCAGGCCAGCCAGCTCAAGACCATGGCCGGCTTCTTCGATCTGGGCCGTGACGGCGGCCCGGCCGCCCTCCCCCGGCCGGAGGCCGTGCAGCCCGCCAGGCCCTTGCCCGCGCCCCGGGCCGTCCGGAAGCCCTCCCTGGCCAGGGGCACCCGCCTGAAGCTCCAGAAGGAGCAGGACGACCTCTTCGAGGAGTACTCCTGAGCAGCCAACCTGCTTTTCTTCCCCAAAGGATTCCCCCTATAATGGGAAAGTGGCCCGCTGCTGGGGCGGGCCTTCCTCCGCCTTTCCCACCCAAGGAGAGCTCGATGCGTCATCCGTGCCGGCGTTCCCTCGGCGTCCTGATTTCACTTTTCCTGTTCCTCCTTCTCCTCCCCGCCGCCCTCGCCGCGGCCGAGCCCACCCGGGCCACCCTGGCCAACGGCATGCGGGTGATCATCATCCCCAACCGTCTGTCGCCGGTCGCCACCGTGATGGTGAACTACCTGGTCGGCACCACCCAGGACCCCGAAGATTACACCGGGATGGCCCATGCCACCGAGCACATGATGTTCCGGGGCACTCCGGGCCTGTCGGCCGCCCAGCTCGCCACGGTCATGGCCGACCTGGGAGGGGAGTTCAACGCGGACACCGGTCAGACAGTGACCCAGTATTTCAGCACGGTGCCGGTCGAGGAGCTGGAAGTCGCCCTCCGGGTGGAGGCGGTCCGCATGAAGGAGATGCTGCCTCGCGAGAAATTCGAGCAACTCTGGCAGAAGGAGCGGGGCGCCATCATCCAGGAAGTGGAAATGAGGGTTTCCAGTCCGATGTACCTGTTCCAGCAGCGGCTGCTGCAGCAGATGTACGCGGGCACTCCGTTCGCCCGGACGGGGCTGGGCACCCGGGACGCCTTTCTCCGGATCACCGGCGAGATGCTCCAAAAGTTCCACCAGACCTGGTACGCGCCCAACAACGCCATCCTGATCATCACGGGCGACGTGGAGCCTCAATCCGTCCTCCCGGTGGTCAAAAGCATCTTCGAAGGGATATCCGCCGAGAAGCTGCCCGCCCGGGCGCCCGTCCGGCTGCAGCCCCTCGCCCCGGCGGCTTTCGCCATGGAAACCGATGAGCCGACCGGCCTTGCCGTCACCGCGTACCGCCTCCCGGGCTACGACGACCCCGATTACGCGGCCGGCATGGTCCTGGCCGACGTTTTGGCGAGCCAGCGCGGGGAGATCTACGCCCTGGTGCCGGCGGGGGAAGCCCTGGATGCTGATTTCTCGCTGATCCCCAATCCGCCCGCCTCGGTCGGCTTGGCCACCGCCTCCTTCCCCAAGAACGGCCCGGGCAAGGAGCTGGTGGGCAAGCTCCAGCGAATCATCGCCCAATACCGGGAGAAGGGCGTGCCCGAGGACTTGGTGACCGCGGCCAAGCGGCATGCGGTGGCGGATGCCCAGTTCCAGAAAAACGCGATCATGGGTCAGGCCATGCTCTGGTCCGAGGCGGTGGCCGTCGAGAAGCGCCTTTCGCCCGACGAGCTGGTGAAAGCGATCAACCGGGTGACGGTGGCCGATGTCAACCGGGTGGCCCGCCGCTGGCTGGTCAACAAAACCGCCACCACCGCGGTGCTCACCCCGCGGGCCGCGGGCCGGCCCCACGCCGCCGTGGAGACCCCCGGCCCCGGCGTCAAGTCCTACACGCCCCAGGAAGTCGAGCCGGGGGTGAGCCTCCCCGCCTGGGCCGAAAAAGCCCGGACCGCCAATGTCCCCAGGCTGACGGTCGAGCCGGCCGATCTCCGCCTTGCCAACGGCCTGCGTCTGATCGTCCTCCCCCTGGAGATCAGCCCCACCGTCAGCCTGTACGGACGGGTCGACAACAACCCCAACCTCCAGGTGCCGCCCGGCAAGGAGGGGGTGGACGAGATCCTCTCCGACCTCTTCCCATACGGCACCGGAAAGCTCGACCGGCTGGCCTTCCAGAGGAAGGTGGACGAGATCGGGGCCCGGCTCGCCGTCGGCACCGACTTCTCCCTGCAGGTCCTGGAGGACCAGTTCGAGCGGGGGGTGGAGCTGCTGGCGGCCAATCTCCTCGATCCGGCACTGCCGGAAAAAGCCTTCGCCACCCTCCGGGAGCAGGAGGCCGCCGCCTTGCCCGGCGAGTTGGAAAGCCCGAATTTTCTGACCCGGCAAGCCTTGCGGAACGCCTTGTTTCCGAAAGGTGATCCCAGCCTGCGCCATGCCACGCCGAAAAGCGTGCAGGGACTCACCCTCGCCGACGTGAAGGCCTATCACCGGGCGGTCTTCCGGCCGGACATGACGACCATCGTCGTGGTGGGCCGCATCTCCCCCGAGCAGGCCCGGGCCGTGATCGAGAAGCACTTCGGCTCCTGGCGGGCCCACGGTCCCAAACCGGATACCCATTATCCGGCGGTCCCCCCGAGCCGGGCGACCGCCATGCGGGTGCCCGATCCGAGCCGGGTGCAGGACCTGGTGATGCTGGCCGGAACCGTGGACATCACCCGCCGCAGCCCCGATTATTACCCCCTGGAGCTGGGGCAGCACGTCCTGGCCGGCGGCTTTTACGCCACCCGGCTGTACCGGGATCTGCGGGAGAAGACCGGCCTGGTCTACACGGTGGACGCCGATATCGATGCCGGCTGGAACCGGGCCATTCTCCATGTCGTTTACGGCTGCGAGCCCGACGCGGTCACCCACGCCCAGGCGATCGTGGTCCGCGACCTCCAGGCCATGCAGCGGGAGCCCGTTTCGGAGGATGACCTCCGGCAGGCCCGGACGCTGCTCCTGCGCCAGATCCCCCTCACCAGAGCAAGCGTCGACGGCACTGCCGGCAAATGGCTGGACCTGGTCCGGCTGGGACTGCCCCTCGACGAGCCGCAGATCGCGGCCAGAAGGTACATGTCCATCACCGCCCAGGATATCCAGGACGCCTTTGCCCGCCACATCCGCCCCGACGAGCTGGCACGGATCATCCAGGGACCCGCCCCGAAGTAGAAGAAGCGGAGCCCTCCCCCTCCCCGGCCGCTTCGGCCGGGCGAGGGTCCCTCGGTCACCCCGCCCGCCACGATGCCGGGGTCTTGCCCCATGAAATCCGGCCGTTCCATTCGACATGGCCGTTCACCTCCGCCCGGCCCCCGGTGGGCACCTCCTCGGCCTTTTTTCCCACTTCCCATTCCGGCTCTGGCGAAGATCCGGAGGTTCTGGTAGAAAAGGGGCTGGCCGCCGCCCCGCTGGACCCTGAAGGCCCCCTTGGCTCACCGGGACACGGCCGCCCCCATGGCCTGAGACAGGCCATGGCCCCTTGCCAAACCTCTTTGTGAGCAGTTACCATGGCTTAAGGAGAGCTGCTCAGAATCCGAACGGGGGCGCGGCCAGTCCATTGCGCCCCTGCAACCTCATGGCAAGGAGCTGCGTATGGGCCTGAACGACTCGATCGGTGCGGCGGTTCAAAAAATCGGGGCGACCGTTTCCCTGGATGACAGCTTGCGGGATGCCATCCGGCGGCTGGCGGAGGCTTCGGGCGCTACCGGGCTGGTGGTCATGGGGGACGGCGGGAGGGTGGTGGGCATCATCACCGCCCGCGACCTGATGCGGGGCATCGCCAACCAGGCGGACCTGGACGGGACCAGGGTCTCCCAGTACATGAGCGCCTGCGAGCTCCTCGGCCAACGGGCCACCAAGTCGCCCTGCGCCCAGGTGGACCAGAACGAATCGGTGGCCATGACCCTGGCGGTGATGGACCAGGCCGGCGTGGACAACCTGCTGGTCTCCGGCGAGGGCGGGGAGGCCATCGGCACGGTGTCCGCCAAGGAGCTTCTCAAGCTGGCGATTGCATGAAGGAGCTGACAGCGGTCAGCCGTCAGCTGTCGTGTAGACCAGGGCAACGGATCGAATGAATGCTTTCCACGATTTTGCTGATTGCTGACCGCTGATGGCTGGCCGCTTCTTCCCAAGACTTCGCGTCCGCGCCGGACTCCTGCTCGCCTGCCTCTACCTGGCCGTGGCTGCGCCCGTCATGGCCAGGGCCGGCGGCCGGCCGGCTGCGGAGCCCGAGATCGCACGGCTGATCAAGAACGGGGGCTGCATCCTCACCCGGGACAACACCATCCTGTTCAGCCGCCAGGCTGACACCCTGCTGGTCCCGGCGAGCACTTGGAAGATCGCCACCTCCCTGCTCGCCTTGGAAACCCTGGGGCCGGGCTTCCGCTTCGAGACCCGCTTCTATGAGGACGGGGCCGGCAACCTCTACGTCC
>JAJYKH010000103.1 GCA_021788685.1 Deltaproteobacteria bacterium
GGGGTGTTCACCGGCCTCCCCAGCCCGTTCGAGGCCATGCGCTACCACTCCCTGGTGGTCGAGGAGGAGGGGCTGCCCGGGTGCCTGGAGATTTCCGCCCGCTCCGAGCGCGGCGAGCTCATGGGGCTGCGCCACCGGACCCTGCCCATCGAGGGCGTGCAGTTCCATCCGGAATCGATCATGACCCCCCACGGGGTGGCCCTCCTCCGGAACTTCATCTCGCCGGACTACCCGCAGCTGCTGCGGGCGCGGGGGCAGGCGCCGGCATGATCCGCGAGGCCATCGGCAGGGTGGTGGCTGGCCTCGACCTCTCCGAGCAGGAGATGGTCGCGGTCATGGACGAGATCATGAGCGGCGCCGCCACCCCGGCCCAGATCGGGGCTTTTATCACTGCCCTTCGCCTCAAGGGGGAAACCGTCGAGGAAATCACCGGCGCCGCCCGGGTCATGCGGGAGAAGGCTACCCGGGTGGAAGCCGGGGCGGCCGGCGACCACCTGGTGGACACCTGCGGCACCGGGGGGGATGGCTCGGGCACCTTCAATGTTTCCACCGCCGCCGCCTTCGTGGTGGCGGGGGCCGGCCTGCCGGTGGCCAAGCACGGCAACCGCTCCGTCTCCAGTCGCTGCGGCAGCGCCGACGTCCTGGAGGCCCTGGGCGTCGACCTGATGCTCACCCCCGTCCAGATCGGCCGCTGCATCGTCGAGGTGGGGATCGGCTTCATGTTCGCCCCGGTATTGCACGGGGCCATGAAGCACGCCATCGGCCCCCGGCGGGAAATCGGCATCCGCACCATCTTCAATGTGCTCGGCCCCCTGACCAACCCCGCCGGGGCCAACGTCCAGGTCATGGGGGTCTATGACCCCGCCCTCGTCGAGAGGCTCGCCCGGGTGCTGGGGCGGCTCGGCTCCCGGCGGGCGCTGGTGGTGTGCGGCGAGGGGGGGATGGACGAGATCACCGTTACCGGGGAAACGCAGGTGGCGGAATGGGCGACGGGGGAGGTGCGCACCTACCTGGTGCGGCCCGAAGAGGTGGGCCTCCGGCGGGCCAGCCGCGCGGAGATCACGGGCGGGACCACCCCCGAGGCGGCCGCCGCCCAAGTGCGCCAAGTGCTGGCCGGCGGGGAAGGCCCTCGGCTCGACATGGTGCTGCTCAACGCCGGTGCCGCCCTGATGGCCGCCGGTCAGTCGAAGGACTTGGCGGGCGGCGTGGCCCGCGCCAGGGAAGTCATCCGCTCCGGTGCCGCCCTGGACCGGCTGGAGGCTCTGGTGGCCTTCTGCCGCCGTGAACAGCAGGGGAAATCAACTCGGCAGCCGGCATCGTAAAACCGCCCAGCCGGCGGCGCGCATGGACCTGTTCTCAACCCGCCCTCCCGGGTTGGCTTATCGAAACATCATGATCCTCGATCGCATCGTCGCCCAGAAGAAAGAGGAGGTGGCCCGCCTGCGCCGGGAGGGGTGGCGCGCGCCGGAACAGGAGGTCGCGCCCCCGCGCGGCTTTCGCCGGGCCCTGGTTGATTATCCAGGGGTGGCGGTCATCGCCGAGGCCAAGAAAGCCTCACCCTCCAAGGGGGTGATCTGCCCCGACTTCGACCCGGTGGCCATTGCCCGGAGCTACGCGGCGGGGGGAGCCCAGGCGCTGTCGGTCCTCACCGACGAGCTGTTCTTCCAGGGATCCCTCGGCTACATCCCTCCGGTCCGGGAGGCGGTGGCCCTCCCCGTGCTCCGCAAGGACTTCCTGATCGATGAGCTCCAGATCCGGCAGGCCCGGGCGTTTGGGGCCGATGCCGTCCTGCTCATCGCCGCCATCCTCGACCGTGGCCACCTGGAAGATTTCGCGGCGCTCGCCAGCGAGCTCGGCATGGATGTCCTCACCGAGGTCCACGACGAGGTGGAGCTCGAGAAGACGCTCGCCGCGGGGAGCACCCTCATCGGCATCAACAACCGCAACCTGCGCGACTTCTCGGTCGATCTGGAAACCACCTTCCGCCTCCAGCGGCAGATTCCGGCCGGGATTCCCGTGGTGAGCGAATCGGGGATCCGGACCCGCGAAGACATGGCCCGGCTGGCGCAGAACGCGGTGGCCGCCGCCCTCATCGGCGAATCGCTCGTGCGGCAGACCGACCGGGCCGCGGCGCTGCGGTCCCTGCGGGGCGATCACTGAGATGAGGGCGCAGGAGAGGGAGCCATGACCGGCAGGACGCGGGTCAAGGTGTGCGGGATCACGGAGATGGCCGACGCCCTGGGGGCGGTGGAGCTGGGGGCCGACGGATTGGGGTTCATCTTCGCCGGGAAGAGCCCCCGGTACATCGAGCCGGAACGGGCGCGGGAGATCATCAGGGGCCTGCCGCCGTTCGTCCAGGCGGTGGGGGTCTTCGTCAACGAGGCTGCCGACGTGGTCAGCGACATCATGCACTCCTGCGGGTTGACCATCATCCAACTCCACGGCACCGAATCGCCCCGGTATTGCGAAAGCCTTTCCCGCCGGGTGGTGAAATCGTTCGCCATCGGTCCCGAAACGGCCGGAGACGGCTCACTTTTCGAGCCTTACGCCGGCGTGGTGGCCGGCTACCTCCTCGACACCTACCATGCCGGGATGACGGGGGGGACCGGCCGCGTCTTTGACTGGTCTCTTCTCGACACCATGCGGCCGCCCGGCCCGGTGATCCTGGCGGGCGGCCTCAATCCGGACAACGTCGGGGCGGCCATCCGGACGGTCCGGCCCTTCGCGGTGGACGTCAGCTCCGGGGTGGAATCCAGGCCCGGCCGCAAGGACCTGAAGAAGCTCGCCGCCTTCATGGCCGAGATCAGAAAGGCGGACGGGTAGAGTGGGCTTGCCGGTTTCAGGCTGGAGGATCGCTCCGCTAGAGAGGTTGGAGGTTTTTGGCATATAATCTTTTGGTTTTGCCTCCAACCTTCAACCTCCAACCTGCATCACTGCCCCGCCAAATTGATCCGCACCACCTGCGGCGTCTTGCCATAGGTGAGGGCCAGGCGCAGCTCGCTTGCCCCCGCCGCCTCATCCTTGGGCGCGCCCGGGAAGAAGAGCACCCCGTAGGCGATCTGCTTCGGCTGAATGCTTTCTTCCTTCAGGCTCATGGTCGCCAGGTTCTCCTTGATCTGGTCGCCGGCATTGGCGTAGCTGCTCGCCCCGCCTGCCAGGGCGCCGCCGGCCGCACCAATGGCGGCGCCTTTGCCCACCGCCTCCCCGACATCATGCCCGGTCACGATTCCCACCGCGAGCCCGGCCACCGCGCCGGCCGCGCCCGCCAGCAGCGAGGGCTTGGCCGCTCCCTTCAGGGTCTGCCCTACCTCGACGTAGCCTTTGGCCCGGTCGTAGGCCTGGCTGCGAGACAGGATGGGCCAGGCATTCCGGTTGTTGTCGATGAGAAAGGTCTGGGAGGGGTTCACGGTCACGGGTTGGGAGCTGTCGTTCTCAAAGGTGACTTGCACCGGCAGCAGTCCCGCTTTCCGGGCGTCGAACCCGAAGGACTCCTTCGCCGCCTTCTCGTCGGTGAAAGCCCGGGCGGAGATCTTCAGACCGTCCCCGACCGTGACCATGTTCCCCGATGTTTCCGGAAGGGCGATGGGGGCCACCCGTTCCTGGTAGGTGCAGGCGCTGACGAGGAGCAGAAGAGCGGCAGCCAGCAGCCGGCTTCCCTGGCGGTAATCGATCCTGATCTTCATTCCATTCCCTCCTGAAAAAGAAGAAGGACCGCGCCCGGGGCGCGGTCCATGAATCTGTCAGTTGCCGGATTTACTTTACTTCTTCCGCATGGCAACGAAAAGGGTATTCGCGTCGCGCTTGATGAGGAAGAGCACGGTTCGACCGCTTGCCACCCGCCCCATGGTTTCCCTGAAGGCGGCGACATCGTCCACCTTGCGCCGATTCACCTCCAGGATGAGGTCCCCGGGGCGCAGGCCGGATTCAGCGGCCGGCGAGCCCGGCTCCACCTCGGCGACGAGCACCCCTGTGGTCTGGCCGATGCCCAGCGAGCGCGCCATCTCGGGGGTGAGGTCCTGCACCGCCAGGCCAAGCTCCTCCTTGGCCTTCCCGTGCCCGCCCGCCGTTTCCTTCTCGCGGAGCTCCTGGACGGTGGCGGTCGTCTGCATGCGCTTGCCGTTCCGGATGAAGGTGATTTTTACTTTCGCTCCAGGCGAGGTTTGAGCCACCTGGGCCGGCAGCATGTTCATCTGGGTGATCTGGGCATTGCCGAATTGGATGATGACGTCACCGGGCTTCAGCCCAGCCGCCGCCCCCGGGCTGTTGGGGCTCACCCCCGCCACCAGGGCGCCGATGGGCCGATCCAGGCCGAATTGCTCGGCCAGCTCGGGGGTGACTTGCTGAACCATGACCCCCAGCCAGCCCCGCACCACCTTTCCGTGCTCTTTCAGCTGCTGCATGATGCCTCGCACCATGTTCACCGGGATGGCGAAGCCGATGCCGATATTGCCCCCGCCACGGCTGTAGATGGCGGTGTTCACGCCCACCATCTTGCCGTCCATATTGAACAGGGGTCCGCCGGAGTTGCCGGGATTGATGGAGGCGTCGGTCTGGATGAAATTATCGTAGGGACCGCCGCCGATCACCCGGCCCTTGCCGCTGACGATGCCGGCGGTGACGGTCTGCTCGAAGCCGAAGGGATTGCCGATGGCGATCACCCAATCCCCCACCCGGAGCTGGTCGGAGTCGCCGAACGTGGCGAACTGCAGCGGATGCTTGGGCGCGATCTTGAGCAGGGCCAGGTCAGTCTTGGGGTCGCGGCCGATCACCTTGGCCTGGTACTCCTCGGCGTCGGCCAGCTTGATGTTGATCTCGTCCGCTCCTTCCACCATGTGGTTGTTGGTGATGATGTAGCCATCGGCGGTGGTGATCACCCCCGAGCCGAGGCTCGTGCGCGTCTGCTCGCGGGGAAAGGCGTGGTCCGGCATCCCTGGCATGCCAAAGTGGCGGAACATCTCGGGGATCTGATCGGGCTCATTGAAAAAGAAGTCGTGGGGGGAGCTCGGGATCTTGATGGTCTGGGTGGTATAGATGTTCACCACGGTCGGCTCCAGCTTTTCCGCCAGATCCGCAAAGGAGGCCGGGGGCGAGGAGACGGCCGCCGCCGTACCGGCGCTTGCTGCCGACCACAGCGCCGCCAGCAGCAGGCAGAAGAAAAGGGGCCAGGAACCGGTTTTGGGGCGGAAGGGGGCTGAACGAGCCATGAATTCCTCCTGAAATGATTGTTGATGGCGTTGCAAAAAGTCCGATCTACGGCGTTGCGGCGGTGTCGCGATGGTCGTGCTTATACGCCTCCGCTTTCGCGATACCACCGCGCTTTGTATATCGGGCTCTTGCGCTTAGCCATCCGGATTGCATTATCGCGTGCCGGTGGAAAGAAAGGCGGAATGGCGTGGATCGGGGGAGAGCGCCTACAATTTTCCTTATATTGCGAGGAGATGGGAATTGTCAAGAAACAGCCCGGCTGGGGCGCCTGCCGGAAAAAGAAAAAATGGGGCCGCAAAGGTTGGGCAAGACCCTTGCGGCCCCGGTCGGAACCTGGGGGAGGTTCCTTGGGAAGGAGGAGAGTAAGATGCTTTTTATCGCATCTAATAATAGAGACACCGGTGCGGGGAAAAGGTTCCACCAAAAAAGGTAAGCGGCCACAGGGTACCCCATCTCCTTTGTCATCGGCCTGTTCGCGGAGCACCAGTCCAGCTCGCAGGCCTCTTTCGCGGGCAGCAAGCTGCATAAGGCCCTCTAAGCCCTTCGGGCAAGAGGGCCTAAATCTCGGCACCCTGCGACCGCTTACAAAACCGGGAACGAATCGATCTCCGGGGGCTTTTACCCTGTGATCGGTCACCAAAAAAGCGATCACGGGCGAACCGACACGAGCAGGGGTTTCCGGGCGTCCCGTTCAAAGACCGGGGAGGAATGAACCGAAAAGGGCAGGTGCTGCCTCTGCAGCAGCTCGTAGAAGGCGGATAGCTCGCCCGGATCGACCAGCACCAGAAAACGATCGCGGGAATCCCCCCGGGTCTGCCAGCGGCCTTCCCTGTCGATGCGGCGGTGCAGCCAATCCATCCCTTCCGGGGAGAGGTGGTGGACCTTGACCACGATGTCGGGCGCGGAGGACGGGCCGCCCAACGGCCCCTCGATGCCCATTGCCGCCACCTGGTCGTGCCAAGCCGCGAGCAGGTCGGATTCGGTCGCTTCCCGCTTCAGGAGGAAGGGGAAGGGGGGGCGGGAGATGGCGGCATACGGAAGGAAGCCGGCATCATCACCGGCGGGCTGTCCCACCGAGACAGGCATGGTGAGGGACGGTTCCTGGGCGTCCAGGGGCTCCACCCGGGCAATCGGCGCCGAGGGTGCCAAGACAGAGGTCTCCGGGCCGGAGACGTCATGCGTTTTGATGAGCACCATGACCGCCAGGGCGGCGGCAGCCAGGGAGGCGGCCGTCGTGGGCAGGGGCGGGAAGAACCTCTGCAGCAACTCCTGCAGGCGGGTCTTGCCCCTCCTTTGGCCCAGCTTTTCATGGATGCCAGGGAGCAGATCGGAAGGAACGGGCAGGGGCCTCATTTCTTGCAGCAACCGCAGCGTTTTCCGGAAATCCTGCCACTCCCGGGCACAGTGCGGACACGCGGCAAGATGGGCCTCGAAGGCCAGCAGGTCCGGAGGGGAGATCTCCCGGTCCTGGCAGGCTGTAAACAACGACCGAATGTGCTCGCAGTCCATGATCGCTCGTGGCGGAAAGGTGGTTTTCCCGACGCAAGGGGCCCCGCACCGCCTAGGGCGGCCCGCTCGTCCTCTACAGCAGATGGCGCAGCCGTTGTTTCAGGGCGAGGCGCGCCCGGTTCAGCTTCGACTTGACCGTGCCCAGCGGGACCTGCAGGGTCTCGCTGATCTCCTCGTAGGAGAGCCCTTGCAGGTCCCGCAGGATCAAGATCTCCTTTTCGGCCTCCGGCATTTTGGCCAGTTCGGCCCTCAGAATGGAGGCCGTTTGCTGCTCTTCGATATTTTTTTCCAGCGATTCGCCGCTGGCGAGCTGGAGCGGGCTCTCCTCGTCGTCAAGGGACTGCGTCTCGAAAAAGCCGCGCCGCTGCAAGCGCCGGTACCGGTTTCGGCAATGGTTGATCGCGGTCTGGTACAACCAGGAGGAAAACTTGGCGGGGTCCTTCAGGCCGGGAAGCGACCGGTACACGGTCACGAAGATGTCCTGGGCCAGATCCCTTGCCTCCTCCTGGTCCTTCACGTAGCTGTAAGCGAGATTGTAAACCTTTCCCTGGTAGAGGGCGACCAGCCGGTTGAAGGCCTGGGCGTCCCCTTGCCGGAAGGCCTTGACAAGCTCCGCTGCCTCGTCTTTGAGCATCTATGTACCTGCGGCGCCGTCTACCTTATCAAGACAAACCGGCAGCCGAAAAAGTTCCAAAAAATAAGCGGCTTGAAGAAAAAATATTCCGGTGTCAAGAAATACCGGCGAGCCGAGAAAAAGACAAGGAGAAATGTCTAATGGTTTTCTGCTGTCATCTTCTATTGTTGCATAGGGAGGCGGTGGCTGCCAGGCCATTTTGCCGCCGAGAGGGCGGCGTCGGCCAGCCCGGGGCGATTTTTTTTCTCGGGGGTGAAGAAAGTGGAAAAAACAGTACCGCTGTAACAAAAAACATCTGATCAAGGCATGATCCACGTTTTTTTACCGAATGATTATCATTGACCATAGCGGAATCATGAGGATATAGTTGCTCATTCCTGTTTTTCCGGACCATTACGAAAAAAAAGGAAACGAGACGGCAGGTGGACCGCGCGGCCCTGGCGCTTCGCATCCAGACCGGTCCGGAATCTTTCAACTTTTTGGTCAAGCAAAAAGGAGAAGAACATGAAAAAACTGGTGTCTGCTTTGTTGCTCGTGCTCCTCTGGGCGGCGGTGGCGATCGCGGCCGTCAACATCAACACCGCCAGCCAGCAGGAGCTGGAAACCCTTCCCGGCATCGGGCCGGCCAAGGCGAAAGCCATCCTCAAATACAGGGCCGAGAAGGGGCCGTTCCAGCGGGTGGATGATTTGGCCAAGGTGAAAGGGGTCGGGCCGAAAAACCTCGAGCGCCTCAAGAATCAGATCGAGGTCGGCAAGAAACCGTAACTCTCCTGTCCTTCCTGGCCGCAGTCCCGGTGCTCAGCCGGGCTGCGGCCCCTTTCCCGCCGCGCCCGCGAAAATTCGCCGCCCCCCGTCCCCGCGCTATTGCCCTTCCCTTTATAGCAAGTCCCGCTTTTTCTGTATG